>NZ_NFKB01000005.1:0-96458 GCF_002160175.1 Faecalibacterium sp. An192 | reverse complement strand
TGGATATGTGTGTATTTTTGTCTGGACATACGAACACCCCCTGTATAGGTTTATTTTCCTACACAGGGGGCGTTTTGTCTATTGTCCGTTTTTACTGGTTCAGTTCAGAAGGCGGAGGCTTTTCTGTACTTATAAGGAATCCGGCGCAGGGGATCAGCCCTTTTTCCAGTTCTGGAAGTCGCTGTGGACCTGCAGACGGCTGACGGCGCGGGCCAGGCTGTACTGTGCGATGCGGTACTCCTGAATGCTGCGCTTCTGGAGCAGCGCTTCCTTGGCCTCGTCGGCGGCCCGGCGGGCGCGGTTGGCGTCGATCTCCTCGGGGCGCTCGGCGGTATCCACCAGCACCAGCACGTCGTTGTTCTCCACCTTGATCAGGCCGGAGGAAACGGCGGCGATCTTCTCAACGCCGGCGTCGGGGCCCTCGGAGGGGCGGTAGTGCAGCTCGCCGGGGAAGACGGCCGAAATCATGTTGGAGTGGTGCGCCTGGACGCCGAAGGAGCCGTCCGGGCTGGGGACGATGAGGTTTTCACACTCACCCTCAAAGAACATGTCGTCCGCCGCCAGGATGCGCAGGTGGAAGGTGTTCATTACAGCTCACCTGCCTCGATCTTGCGGGCCTTTTCGGGCACGTCCGAGATGGGGCCCACGTTGAAGAAAGCGGCCTCGGGGTACTGGTCCATCTCGCCGTCCACGATGGCGGCGAAGCCCTTGATGGTCTCGGACAGGGGGACATAGACGCCCGGGATGCCGGTGAACTTCTCAGCCACGTGGGTGGGCTGGGACAGGAAACGCTGGACCTTGCGGGCGCGGCTGACCGTCTTCTGGTCCTCCTCGCTCAGCTCGTCCATGCCCAGGATGGCGATGATGTCCTGCAGCTCGCGGTACTTCTGGAGGATTTCCTGGACCTTGCGGGCCACGCGGTAGTGCTCCTCGCCCACGATGTCGGGCTCCAGAATGCGGGAGGTGGACTCCAGGGGGTCCACGGCGGGGTAGATGCCCTGCTCCACGATCTTACGGCTCAGAACGGTGGTGGCGTCCAGATGGGTGAAGGTGGTGGCGGTGGCGGGGTCGGTCAGGTCGTCGGCGGGGACGTAGACGGCCTGGACCGAGGTAACCGAGCCCTCCTTGGTGGAGGTGATCCGCTCCTGCAGCTCGCCCATCTCGTTGGCCAGGGTGGGCTGGTAGCCCACGGCCGAGGGCATGCGGCCCATCAGGGTGGAGACCTCGCTGCCGGCCTGGACGAAACGGAAGATGTTGTCGATGAACAGCAGCACGTCCTTGTGGGCCTCGTCACGGAAGTGCTCGGCCATGGTCAGGCCCGACAGGGCCACACGCATACGGACGCCGGGGGACTCGTTCATCTGGCCAAAGACCAGGGCGGTCTTGTCGGCGGTGCCGCTCTCGTTCATCTCGTGCCACAGGTCGTTGCCTTCGCGGCTGCGCTCGCCCACGCCGGTGAAGATGGAATAACCGCCGTGCTCCATGGCCACGTTGTGGATCAGCTCCTGGATCAGGACGGTCTTGCCGACGCCGGCGCCGCCGAACAGGCCGATCTTGCCGCCTTTGGCGTAGGGCTCCAGCAGGTCGATGACCTTGATGCCGGTCTCCAGGATTTCAACTGCGGGGTTCTGCTCCTCAAAGGGAGGGGGCTTGCGGTAGATGCTCTTGACGGGGGTGTCGGCGGGCACCGGCTCGCCGCCGTCGATGGGCTGGCCCAGGACGTTGAACATCCGGCCCAGAACCCGCTCGCCCACCGGCACCTGAATGGTGTGGCCGGGGGCGTTTACTTCCATGCCGCGGGCCAGGCCCTCGCTGGGGGCCAGCATGACGCAGCGGACGGTGTGGCTGTCCAGATGCTGGGACACCTCCATCACCCGCTCGCTGCCCTCCACCGTGACGGTGAGGGCCTCACGGATGCGGGGCAGGGGCAGATTTTCAAACGTCACGTCCACGACAGGGCCCGAGACCTGTACGATTTTGCCTGTATTCAAGTGGGTCACACATCCTTTCGTTCTTTATGGGCTGCCTGGCGCTTGCGGCGCTGGGCCTTTGCACCCGCAGACACCTCGGTGATCTCAAGGGTGATGGCCGCCTGACGCACCCGGTTGTACTGCAGGGACAGCTCGTCCAGCAGCCGCTGGGCGTTCTCGTTGGCGGCGTCCATGGCGGTCATGCGGGCGTTCTGCTCGCTGCAGAAGCTGTCGATCAGGGCGCTGTAGATAAAGCCCGAGATATAGCTCTCGATCATATTGTCCAGCACGGTGACCATATCGGGCATAAACTCGAAGCTGTCGGAGGAGTGATCTTCTTCGGTGGAGGCAAAGTGGGCCCGGTGGAAGGGCAGCAGGCGGGTGCTCTGGGCGGCCGAGGCCAGGCTGCTGGCCATATCGGTGTAGACGATATAGATTTTCTTCCACTGGCCGGCGTTGAAGCCCTCCAGCAGGATGGAGCTGATCTCACGGGCGCGCTGCAAAGTGGGGTTCTGCGCCGTGTAGAGGAAGCTCTGCTCGATGGGGATATGGTGCTGGTTGAAATAGTGCCGCCCGTACTCGCCGACGACGAACAGCTTGGTGCCGGGGTGGTCGGCCAGGACCCGCATGGTTTCCTTGACGGCGTTCTGGTTGTAGGCGCCGGCCAGACCCTTGTCGGCGGTGATGACCAGGCAGGCGTAGGGCCCGCCCTTGATGTCGTCCTCGTGGGGCGGATAGAAATAGCGGCTGTGGATGTCGCTGGAAGTGCGGAAAATCCGCTTGATCTCGCCCCGCAGCGCCTCAAAATAGGGGCGGGTGTGGGCCAGGTCCTCCCGGGCGCGGCGCAGCTTGGTGGAGGAGATCAGGTACATGGCGTTGGTGATCTTCTGGGTCTCCCGGACGCTTTCGATCCGGTCTTTGATCTCTTTGGTGCTCGCCATGTCACTGCCCCTTCTTCTGATAGCCGGCCACGAAGGTGCGGGCCAGGTCGATGATCTGCTGGCGGTCGTCGTCGGACAGCAGGCCGGTGGAGTCGATCCGCTGGCACAGAGCTGCGTCCTGCTCCTCGAACCAGGCCAGCATCTCATGCTGGGCGTCGCTGATCTTCTCGGCGGGGATGGACTCCATGGTGTGGTTCAGAGCGGCCACCAGGGTGATGACCTGCTCGTGCTGGGTCAGCGGGTGATACTGCTTCTGGCGCAGCAGCCGCATCAGGCCCTGGCCGTAGGTCAGCTGGCGCTTGGTGGTCTCGTCCAGGTCGCTGGAGAACTGGGTAAAGACCTCCATCTCGCGGTACTGGGCCAGATCCAGACGCATGGCGCCGGCGGCCTTCTTCATGGCCTTGGTCTGGGCGTCGCCGCCCACACGGGACACCGACAGGCCCACGTTGACGGCGGGGCGCTGGCCGGCGAAGAACAGGTTGCTCTCCAGGAACAGCTGGCCGTCGGTGATGGAGATGACGTTGGTGGGGATATAGGCGGAGACGTCGCCGGCCTGGGTCTCGATGATGGGCAGGGCGGTCATGCTGCCGCCGCCCATGTCGTCGGACAGGTGGGCCGAACGCTCCAGCAGACGGCTGTGGAGGTAGAAGACGTCGCCGGGGTATGCCTCACGGCCGGGGCTGCGCTCCAGCAGCAGGGACAGGGCGCGGTAGGCGATGGCGTGCTTGGACAGGTCGTCGTAGACGATCAGCACGTCCCGGCCCTGGTGCATGAAGTACTCGCCCAGGCTGCAGCCGGCGTAAGGTGCGATGTACTGCAGGGAGGCGGAGTCGCTGGCCGAGGCGTTGACCACGATGCAGTAGTCCATGGCGCCGCGGCGGCGGAGGTTCTCGGTCAGCAGGGCCACCGAACTGGCCTTCTGGCCGATGGCCACGTAGATGCAGACCACGTTCTTGCCCTTCTGGTTCAGGATGGTGTCCAGAGCCACAGCGGTCTTGCCGGTCTGGCGGTCGCCGATGATCAGTTCGCGCTGGCCGCGGCCGATGGGGAACAGGGCGTCGATGGCCAGCAGGCCGGTCTCCATGGGCTGGTTGACGGGCTGGCGGTGGATGATGCCGGGGGCCGGCCGCTCAATGGGATAGTAGGCGTCGGCCTGAATCTCCCGGCCGCCGTCGATGGGGTTGCCCAGGGCATCCACCACGCGGCCCAGGAAGGCGTCGCCCACCGGCATGCCGGCTACCTTGCCGGTGCGGCGGACCGGGTCGCCGGCCTCGATGCCGCTGCTGTCGCCGAACAGGACGCAGCACAGCTCATCGGGGCGCAGCTCCTGGACCATGCCGCGGATGCCGTTGGTGAAGTCCAGGACTTCGCCGTAGACGGCGTCCTGCAGGCCCGAAATGGTGGCGATGTCATCGCCCACCGTCAGCACGGTGCCGATCTCCTCGGGCTTGGTGCTGGGGGCCCAGTCCACAACGGTCTGGCGCATCAGGGGCAGCAGGTTGTCCTGGCGGACATCCAGTGCGTCGATCTTGCGGCGCAGCTGCTCCATGCGGCCCTTCAGGCTCCAGTCGTAGACGTCGGAGCCCACCTCCAGGCGGAAGCCGCCCTTCAGGTTGGCGGCCTTTTTCCAGGTGAGGGTTACGGTGCGGTCGGGGTAGGTGCGGGCCAGAAAATCCTCAAACCGCTGGCGCTGCTCCTCAGTAGGGGCCTCGGGGCTGTACAGAAAAGCGGCGGTGGCTGCTTCAGGCTTTTTCATGTTGCTCATTCTGTTTCCCTTCCTCTGCCAGGTTCAAAAATTCGTCGAAGGCGTCTTTGCTGGACTGCAGGGTCAGCTTGGCAGCGGCAGCCATGGCCAGCTCCTTGATTTCCTTCTGGGAATCGGCCACGGCCTTGGTGCGGATGCTCTCGGCGGCCTTCTGGGCGCCGGCGATGATCTGGTCGGCCTGCTCCTGGGCGCGGTTCAGCTGCTGCTGGGCGGCATCCTGAGCGATCTTCTGGCTCTCGGCGCGGCGCTGGCGCAGCTCCTCGTCCAGCTTGCTCAGCTGAGCCTGATGCTCGGCCTCCAGCTTCTCAGCGGCGGCCAGCTTGTCGGCGGCAGCCTTGTCCATCTCGGCATAGTGGGCGGTGCGCTGATCCATGAATTTCTTGATGGGGTTGTACAGGATGAAGTACAGGCCGCCCACCAGGATCACGAAGTTCAGCATGTGCAGAAAAATCTGCTGCAGATTGATATTCAGAGGGAGATTCATTGTGGTACCTCCCGTGCTTACAGAACAAAGATAATCAGGATAACGACCAGCAGGGCGTAGATGATGGCGGTCTCGATAAAGACCAGGGTCAGCATCATAGAAGTGCGGATCTTGCCCTCGGCCTCGGGCTGGCGTGCGATGGCCTCAGAGGACTTGGCGCCCAGAACGCCCATGGCGACAGCGCCGCCGGCAGCAGCCAGGCCCACGGCGATGGCGGAAGCGAAAGCCTTGGCGGCGGTGGTGAAGGTGGAAGAATCAGCAGCCTCGGCCTCGGTCTCAGCCTGAGCGGACTGGGTGGTGGCAGGCTCGCTGGAAGCGGGCTCGTCGGCGAAAGCGGGGGCAGCCATGGTCACGACCATAGCCAGCATGACCAGCAGGACGGAAAGGACTTTCTTGATGTTCATCGTCTTCATAGTAGTGATAACCTCCTGAATTGGGGACAGCGATGGATCAGGCCGCAAGGGCGTCGCTGTTCTTTTTGTTTTTCTTGACTTTGGGCTGGACCGGCTCGGACACCTCGCCGTAATACAGGGCCACCAGCATGGTCAGCACGTAGCTCTGGATCAGGGAGTGGAGCATGGTGAACATGACGCCCACGATCACCGGCAGCACATAGCTGAGGGTGATGTAGTAGTAGACCAGCTCGGTGACCAGCAGGCCGCTGAGCAGAGCGCCGAACAGTCGGAAGCTCATGGAGATGGGGAGCGAGAACTCCTTGAGGGTGCGGCCCACGCCGCGGATGCCCACGGCGCCCACGCCGCCCGACATAATGAACAGGTAGGACAGCACGCCCATGGCGATGGCGGCGTTGACGTCCGACAGGGGGGCCGGCAGGGCCATCGAGTGGCCCGCGGTGGTCACCACCTGGACGCCCAGCAGCTCAAACAGGGTGCTGACAAAGATATAGGTGCCCGCACCAAAGAGGTAGGGGCCCAGCACCTTGTTGTTGTGAGGGCTGTTCTTCTCGGCCATCCCGCGGAAGGTATCCACCCACAGTTCCAGCAGCATCTGCAGCTTGCCGGGAACCTCCGTGAAATGGGGCACTGCGAAGATCCGCAGGCAGACAGCCAGCACCAGCAGCGCGGCCGTCACCACATAGGCCGAGATCAGGCCGGGGTTGACGTCCATGATCCCGAAAAGGCTCACCTGGCCGGTCTCGTGCAGCACAGCGTCCCGCATCACTGCCTTGACGCTCTCGCTCTCTCCGCCGGGGGTCCCGGTGAGGACAGAGGCGACTGCCAGCACCACGATCAGCACGAGCCACAGGATAAGACTCCGCTTATTCTGTTTCATGGTTTTGGAAAGACTCCTTTCATCCAACGATATTCAACCTGCCTGCCCGGCCGCCCCGGAGGGGGATTTGCCGGGCTTCGACCGCCGCCTCCCCGGAGGAAGCGGTTGTCAAATTGCAATTTTGGGTCGAGCGTATTATACTATTAATAGTGAAAATTGTAAAATATCTTGTTAATATGCTCGTAATATATTTTTTGTATGACAAATAGAGCATAATTCATAAAAAATAAGGGAAATTTTCTATGACGATCAACTACGATTACTACCGGATTTTCTATGTGGTGGCCCAGTGCAGGAGCTTCACCCGGGCGGCCGAGGTGCTGAAGAACAACCAGCCCAACATCACCCGCTGCATGAAAAATCTGGAGCAGGAGCTGGGGTGCAAACTGTTCCACCGGTCCAATCGGGGCATCAGCCTGACGCCGGAGGGGCAGCGGCTGTACCGGCGGGTGGCGGCGGCGGTGGAGGAGCTGCAGCTGGGGGAGGAGGAGATCCGCCAGGACGGCAGCCTGGAGAGCGGGTCCCTGTCCATCAGCGCCAGCGAGGCGGCCCTCCATATGATCCTGCTGGACAAGTTGTCGGCCTTCCGGGTGAAGTATCCGGGGGTGCACCTGCGGATCACCAACGAGACCACCCCCCAGGCCATCGAGCGCCTGCGGAACGGGGAGAGCGACTTTGCGGTGATCACGGCGCCCCAGCTCACCGACCGCACCCTCCAGCAGACCGAGCTGCTGCGGTTCCGGGAGGTGCCGGTCTGCGGCCCCGCCTACAGCGAGATTGCCTCCCGGCGGTGCACCATGGCCGAGCTGGCCCGGTACCCGCTGGTGTGCATCGGCCAGGATACCAGTACATACGCCTTTTATCAGCGGTTTTTCACCTCCCACGGGGTGCCCTTCCGGGTGGACGTGGAGGCGGCCACCATGGACCAGATCCTCCCCATGGTGGAGCATGGGCTGGGCATCGGCTTTTATCCCGAAAAGCTGGTGGCTCCCAAGATTACCCGGGGGGAGCTGTTCTGCGTCCCGCTGGATCAGCCGGTGCCCGAGCGGGCCATCTCCCTGGTGGAGGACATGAGCCGCCCCCGCAGCACCGCCATGAAGGCCATCCGGGAGATGATCTGCGGGAAAGGGTGACTGCTGCTGGCGACTGTGCTAAATAAAGCCATATATAGTTAAATGCAGTTGTTGAAGAATTATATTTTTGTTATATAATAAAACCATAGAACTGTTGCAGGGGGGATGAATCCGAGTTATCACGAAACATTGAAATCGTATAATTCGGGAGGTCATTTCATAGATGCCACCATGATGTATGTACAGGCAGTGGGTGGCTGACAGGATAACAAGGAGGAGACTGTCAATGCACAAGATGTGGGTCCCGGCGTTTCTGCTCTGGAGCTTTGCCGCCGTGTGGCTGGGCAACAGCGCACGGTTCATCCCGGCGGGGTACGCCTTTTATGTGTGGGGCGGGCTGGCCTGCGCGTTTGGCCTGGCGGTCCTCTGCTTTGGGCTGATGTACCAAGCGGCCCGGCAGCAAAAGGACGGCCGTGCAAAGAACTTCTGCTTTTTGTACCTGGGCCTGACGGTGGCCATGCTGGCAGCTGCCATCGTCATCGGCCGCCTGCCCGCGGACTTCGTTCTGGTGTGACGGTGTGACCAACAGGAAACCAAAAAAGCCCCCGCTGTCCTGAAAAAGACAGCGGGGGCATTGTTTTGCCTGAAAGGGGGCTTAGTCGCGGTTCACCTGCAGCTCCTGCTCGCAGTAGATGCAGCGATACTTCCCGTTGGCGCTCAGCTCAAAGATCTGGTCGCACTCCTCCTCGATGGAAGAGATGCACCGGGGGTTGCGGCACCGGACGATGTTCACCAGACGGCGGGGCGGCTGGGGCTTTTCCTTCTTCACCGGCTTGCCGTCGTGAATGGTGGTGACGGTGATGTTGGGGTCCAGATAGGCCAGCACGTCCAGGTTCAGCCAGGAGGAATCCCCCTCCACCTTGATGATGTCCTTGCGGCCGGTGGGGGACTTGTGGGACCGGGCGTTCTGGATCAGGGCCACGCTGGCGGAGCGGTTGCCCTTGATGCCCAGCAGATCCATCAGGCCCACGGCGGTGCCGGCCTTGATGTGATCGATTACAATGCCGTTCTGGATTTCGTCAATGTTCAGCATATCAGACGCCCTCCTTCGGCGCTTTGGGGTCAGGCAGACCCAGCAGAGTCATAATCAGGGCCATGCGGACGTAGACGCCGTTCTGCACCTGTTCAAAGTAGGCGGCGCGGGGGTCGTCGTCCACATCCAGGGCGATCTCGTTCACGCGGGGCAGGGGATGCAGTACGGCCATGTCGGGCTTGGCCAGGGCCATCTTGTCCCGGGTGAGGATATAGCTGTTTTTCAACCGGATATAGTCCTCTTCGTTGAAGAACCGCTCCTTCTGGACACGGGTCATATAGAGGATGTCCAGCCCGGGCATGGATTCCTCCAGGCTGCGGGTCTCGGCGTAGGGAATGTCGCTGCCTTCCAGCACATCGGTGATGATGTAGTCGGGCACGCGGAGTTCCTCGGGGCTGATGAGGACGAACCGCACACCCTCATAGCGGACCATGGTCTTGATGAGGGAATGGACGGTGCGGCCGAACTTCAGATCGCCGCACAGGCCGATGGTCAGACCGTTCAGGGTGCCCTTGCGGCTGCGAATGGTCATCAGGTCGGTGAGGGTCTGGGTGGGGTGCTGGTGGCCGCCGTCGCCGGCGTTGATCACCGGGATGCGGGAATAGCGGCTGGCCCGCAGGGGAGCGCCCTCCTTGGGATGACGCATGGCGGCGATGTCGGCGTAGCAGGACACCACACGGATGGTGTCGGCCACGCTCTCGCCCTTGGTGGCACTGGAAACGTTTTCACTGGGGAAGCCCAGCACATGGCCGCCCAGATTCAGCATGGCCGCCTCAAAGGACAGGCGGGTGCGGGTGGAGGGCTCGTAGAACAGGGTGGCCAGTTTCTTGTAGCGGGCCACCTCCTGGTAAGCGGCGGGGTCTTCCCGGATGCGGCTGGCCAGATCCAGCAGGGCGTCGGTTTCCTCGCGGGTAAAGTCAAGCGGATCAATCAGATGGCGCATAGACAATTTGCCTCCTTATAACAGCTTGCGTAAGATGGAAAAATCAAAGAAATTGGTGTAATAACTGAATGCGCGCAGCACCGGCCGGCACAGACGGGTGTAGCACACCTCGTCCAGCAGCAGCATGGCCTCGCCGGGGGCCAGGCGCATGGCGGAACGGATGGTGTCGTCCCCGCAGCTGGCCTTGATGTGGGCCACGGTGGAGGAGACCTGCTGGCCGCAGACCTGGTCCAGCACATCGAAGATGGAGCCGGCCAGATCCAGGCGGGTGTAGTCCCGCCCGCCCAGCAGGGCCTTGGGCAGGTAGTTGATGGAGTAGATGACGGGGGTGGAGTCGGCCAGTACCCGTTTGCGGATGCAGATGACCTCGGCCCCGGGCTCCAGACCCAGGCTGCGGGCCAGGTCCTCGCTGGCCCGGATGGGCTGGACCTGGATGCCGTCGGCGTGGGGATAGCTGCCGAACGAGCGGATCAGGGGGTAATATTCCAGTTTTTGGTCCAGCCTGCTGCGCAGGGAGAGAACAGCGCGGTTGACCACCGTGCCGATCCCCCGGACCCGCTCCACATAGCCGGCCCGCTCCATGGTGCTGAGGGCGTCCCGGATGACCGTCCGGCTGACGCCCAGCTCTGCAGCCAGGTCCAGCTCGGCGGGCAGACGGTCTGCGCCGGCGTAGCGGCCGGTGCGCAGTTCCTCCAGCAGCTGGGCGACCACGCGGTCGCTGATGACCGTTCCGCCCAGGCGGCCCGTTGTGTCAGGGATGGGTTCCTTCATGGCAATGCCTTCCTTTCCCCGCCGCCCAGACGGCGGGCTCCGCATCGTGTGAATTTGATTGTCCAGCGCCGCGGCCGCGCTGTGAAAAGTCATATCTATCAGCTATTATACCATAGTCGCTTTGCTCCTGTGGTACAAAGTGGGCGCTGTGCGCCGGTCAAAAGTCATATCTTTTTATATTATACCATAATTTGACAGGATTTAAAACCGGGATTATACTGGGAAACAAAAGCCACGATGCACAGTGCAAAGGGAGGAAACCAAGATGGATTTAGTCCTGGAAAAGGTGAACGGTCAGCCGGCGCATCTGCCGGTGGAGCTGCGGCGCTGCGGTCCGGAGGACCTGGACGCCATGGAGCAGCTCCAGCGGGAGGTTCACGCCGGGATGCCTCACCCGGAACAGTTTGTGCCCGACACCCGGGACCAGCTGGCGGCCTGCATGGCGGACGGGGTCTGCGTGGGGGTGTGGGACGGCGAAACCCTGGGGGCTTACTTCACCCTGCGGTGCATGGGCTCCAGCCCGGAGAATTACGCCGCCTTCATGGGCCTGCCCCCGGCGGAATGGCCCCGCTGGGCCAACGCCGACAGCGCGGTGGTCTGCGCGGCCTGGCGGGGAAACGGCCTTCAGCGGACCATGGCCCGGGCGGCCTGCGGCTGGCTGCCGGAGGGGATTGTGGGCCTGGGGGCCACCGTCAGCCCCGACAACGCCTACAGCCTCCGCAACGCCCTGGCCGAAGGGTTTGAGATCGTCTGCCGCCGGCCCATGTACGGCGGCTTTGACCGGTATCTGCTGCGGAAAATCCTCTGAAAAACCCCGCAAAAGCGCCCCGGGCCTGACAAACAGGTACGGGGCGCTGTGTTTTTACTTGGCGTACAGGCTGATGATGTTCAGCAGCACTTCGGTGGCCTTGTCCATCCGCTCGGCGGTGGTGCACTCGAACACGCCGTGGAAGTTGAAGCCGCCGGTGCCCAGGTTGGGGCAGGGCAGACCCTTCCAGCTCAGGACGGCGCCGTCGGTGCCGCCCCGGACGGGGATTTCCTCCGGCTCCAGACCGGCCATCTGGATGGCGGTGCGGGCGGTCTCCACCAGGTGGAAGTGGGGCTTGATCTTCTCGATCATGTTGCGGTAGCCGTCCTTGATTTCGACGGTGACGGTGCCCTCGCCGTAACGGCTGTTGAGCCAGGCCGCAATCTGCTGCAGCTCGCTCTTTTTGTATTCCAGGCAGTCGGCGTCGTGGTCGCGCAGGATATAGCCCAGCTTGGCCTCGTTGACGTCGCCGTACATCTGGCACAGGTGATAGAAGCCCTGGCGGCCCTCGGTGGTCTCGGGACGGGCCATCAGGGGCAGGGCCATGTGGAACTCCATGGCCACGTTGGAGGCGTTGATCATGGTGTCCTTGGCGCTGCCGGGATGAACCGACAGGCCCCGGATGGTGACGGTGGCCGAAGCGGCGTTGAAGTTCTCGTACTCGATGCCGCCCACGTCGCCGCCGTCCACCGTATAGGCAAAGTCGGCGCCGAAGCGGGGGATGTCGAACAGGTCGGCGCCCTCGCCGATTTCCTCGTCGGGGGTGAAGGCGATGCAGATCTTGCCGTGGGGGATCTCACCCTGCAGCAGGGTCTCGGCGGCGGTGAGGATTTCGGCCACGCCCGACTTGTCGTCGGCGCCCAGCAGGGTGGTGCCGTCCGAGGTGATGAGGGTCTCGCCCTTCATGGAGGCCAGGAAGGGGAAGGTGGATACCTTCATCACCGCGCCGGTGCCGGGCAGGACCACGTCCTGGCCGTCGTAATTTTCATGGATCACGGGCTGGACGTTCTCGCCCGAGGCGTCGGGGGCGGTGTCCATGTGGGCAATCAGGCCCAGGGCCGGCCGGTTCTCACAGCCGGGGGTGGCAGGGATGCTGCCGTATACATAGCAGTGCTCGTCCACAGCGGCATCCTCAATGCCCATCTCTTTCATCTCGTCCACCAGCAGACGGGCCAGGTCGAACTGGCGTTCGGTGGAGGGATGGGCCCCGGTGGTGGGGTCCGAGGTGGTATACACTCTGGCGTACCGCAGAAGGCGTTCGTAAGCGCGCATAACAGATCTCCTTTCAGCCGTCCGGCCTGGAAAATTTCCCGGCCCGGACCGGGGCGGCGGTGCAGTTTGGATTTGGTCCGCTCTTTAGCATACTCCATTTTTCGCCCTTTTACAAGGCCCGCGGTGCCGTGGGCCGCTCATCCCACAGGTGAGAAAAATTCACTCTGCACACCCCGCCGCGCCGGGCCAAAACGTGCTATCATTAGGGGCGGGGAAACCCATACAAAGAGACTGGGAAGGTGGAATGCCAAATGAAGATTTTCTTTTATACCCTCCGCCCCTACGACGAGCTGCCCTGTGCGCAGAAGCTCAGCGCCGAGACCGGCATCGCGTTTGAGGGCTGTGAGGAATACCCCAACCTGGAAAACGCCGCCCTGGCCGCCGGCTGTGACGCCGTCTCGATGACGCCCTGCGACATGAGCGCCGCCATGGTGGAGCGGTTCCACCAGCTGGGGGTCAAGTATATCTGCTGCCGGTCCATCGGCTACGACCATGTGGACCGCCAGAAGGCCCGCGAACTGGGGATGAAGGTTTCCAACGTGGATTACCCGCCCCGGGGCGTGGCCAACTTTGCCATCATGCTGATGATGATGTCCCTGCGCCGTGTGGGCCATATCCTCAAGCGGGGCGAGGTGCAGGATTACTCCCTCAAGGGGAAGATCGGCCGGGACCTGTCCGGCTGCACTGTGGGCGTCATCGGCACCGGCAACATCGGCCGGACGGTGCTGCAGCACCTGTCGGGATTCGGCTGCAAACTGCTGGCCTATGACCTCTACCCCAACCAGGAGGCCGCCAAGTATGCGGAATACGTGGACCTGGACACCCTGTTTGCCCAGAGCGACGTCATCACCCTCCACACCAACGCCACCGAGGCCAACCATCACCTGATTGACGCGGCCGCCCTGGCCAAGATGAAGGACGGCGTGGTGATCGTCAACACTGCCCGCGGCACCCTCATCGACAGCGACGCCCTGATCGCCGCCCTGGAGAGCGGCCGGGTGGGAGCCGCCGCGCTGGACGTGCTGGAGAACGAGAACGGCCTGTATTACTACAACCGTTCCGGCGACCCCATCGCCAACCCCGAACTGGCCCTGCTGCGCAGCTTCCCCAATGTGCTGCTGACCTGCCACACCGCTTTCTATACCGACGAGGACGTGGAGAGCATGGTGCGGGGCGTCTTTGAGAGCGCCGGGGCCTTTGCCGCCGGCCAGCCCACCCGCCACGACGTCAGCCTGAAATAACCCCGGGATGGATCTGAGAATGCAGACGTGCCGGACCGTTCGCCCCAAAGATGCAGCTGCAAGGCGCAGGAACGCCGCACTCCTCTGTGGAATGCAAGCGACTGCAACGCGGCAGATGCGCTTTGGGGCAGGAAGAGACGGTGCGGAGGCGTTTTCAGATCCACCCCATCGTTTACATACACAAAGACCCGCCCCGCGGCTCATGGAGAGCTGCAGGACGGGCCTTTTTTGATTTGACTTATCGGGCAAAGGTGGTAAGGAACGAGCGGAGCGAGAAGGACTTGCCGATGGGCCGGTCCTCGAAATCAGGAACCTCGAAGGTATAGCGCTCGGTGGCATTGATGACGGTGATGCCGTTGTGGGAACAGACCCGGGGCAGGCGGCAGTCGTAGGACAGATGGATGTGCCCGTGGACGAACCACTGGGGCTGCAGCTCCTCCAGCAGACTGTTGAAGCAGTCAAAACCCTGGTGGGGCAGGTCGGTGCCGTCGTTGAGGCCCTTGGCGGGGGAGTGGGTCAGCAGCAGGTCGATGCCTCCCAGACGCCGGACTTTGGGCCGCAGCCGGGCGATCCGGCGGCGCATTTTCTGTTCGGTGTACTGGTAGGGACTCTCCCGGTTGTAGCGGATGGAGCCGCCCAGACCCATCACCCGCAGGCCCTTCCAGACGTAGACCTCGTCGTCCACGCAGATGCAGCCGCCGGGCTCCTGCTTGGCATAGGCTGCGTCGTGGTTGCCGTGGACATAGAGGATGGGCGCGGCTGTGAAATTGGTCAGAAATTCAAGATAGCTGCGGGGTAAATCCCCACAGGAGAGGATCAGGTCAATGTCTTCCAGCCGTTCGCGGCATTGCGGACACCACAACGCCTTGGAGGCTTCGTCCGATATAGCGAGTATCTTCACGTTCCTTCATGCTCCGTTCTGTTAAATTCCTTTTACCGTTTGTCGTTTCGTACTGCAGACAGGGGGATCAGATCTTGGACGGCGCCGCTGTGCCGTCCGCGTCCTCCTTGATGACGTCCAGGCCGCAGATGTCGGCCAGGGTGCGGGTTTTCACGTCCAGCTGGTCGTAGCTGGGCAGGGTGCCCTCCACGCAGGCGTCCAGCCAGTCCATCAGCATCAGCTCCTTGGGCGTGTAGACGATCTTCTGGGGGGAGTGCATCCGGTGGTCCTGGGCGTACACTTTAGAGGGGAAGATGGTCAGCAGGCCGCTGTGGAGCTGGGTTTCCATCAGGCCCAGCAGCTGCAGGGGGCCGCCGGGCAGCCCGTCGCTGTACTGGATGCCCACGGCGCCGCTCTTCATGCCCCACCAGTAGTTGATGGCCTTGCTGGTGTCCGCCTCGTCCCAGCTGCCGTTGAGAATGGAACGGATGATCTCGATATAGAACACATCCCACCGCCACTGGGGCAGGCCCACCGGACGGATGACTCCGTCGGGCAGACGCTGGCACAGGCCGTAGTCCCGGTGGGTGTCGGGGGCCTCGCGGCTGTCCCGGGCGTAAAAGAGGGTTACGTCCTCCCGGTCCGAGAAGTCCAGGGGATGGGCCGGGTCGGGCAGGCAGGCCCACCGCAGCAGGACCCTGCCCTCGGGCCGCACCGAGCGCAGGCCCTGGGCGTAGGCGTTGATGGCGGCGGGGATGCCGTAGATGGGGTTGTTGGCCACATAGCCCACCGTATTGGTGGGGGACAGGATGCCGGCCAGCATGCCCAGGATATAGGTGGCCTCGTAGGTCCGGGGATAGTAGGTGCGGACCAGCGGGTGGGGGGTGTTCAGGGAGCAGTTGAGGAATTTGGTCTTGGGATGCTGGGCGGCCACCTTCAGGCAGGCGGTGTGCATCCGGACGCTGGTGGTGAACACCACATCGGTGCCGTTGTGGGCCACTTCCTCCAGAATCTGTTCGGCGTCCACATCGGGGTCCACGTTCTCGTGGGAGGAGAGGATCACCCGGTCGGTGAAGGTGTTGGCCAGGGCGCTGCGGCCCTTCTCATGGGCCCGGACCCAGGCGCTGTTGGTCTCGTTGGCCTCGTGGAGGAAGGTCACATGCAGCTCGCTGGGCCGGGGGATGAAGATGTTCAGCTTGGACAGGCTCAGCCGGCCCTCGGCGGGCTCGGAGGCAGGCTCCAGCACCACTTCCACCGCCTGGTCCTTGGTCAGGACGGTGATCTCGTCCCAGATGCGGGCCAGATTCTCCTTGATCTGGGCGGGGGTGGAGTCGCAGGCGTCCGAATAGCGGTACACCGACAGGTACACCAGCAGAGCATCGCCCACCGTCAGGGGCAGCCGCGCGCCGCCCAGGGCGCGGAACTGCTGGCGGAACTTGGTGTGCAGGGCGTTGAAGTTCTTGCGGTCCTCGTCGGTCCACTCCTCGCCCGAGGCCTTGCACACCAGCTTCTGAAGCTTGGCGTAGCTGCCGGGGCGGGAGAACTGGACGATGTTCACCTTGGACAGCTTGTAGAAGTCCATGAACTCGTAGTAGATGCGGCTCTCCAGGCTGTTGTTGCGGGCGGGGATCAGCCGGGTGACGGTGCCGGGGATGCTGGCGGCGTCGAAGTGCTTGAGCACCGACACCCGCTTGTTGCCCTCCTCGATATAGAACTGGTTGAGGAACTCATAGGCGGTGACCGGGTTGCGGATGCCCTCCTCCAGGTGCGCTTCGCACAGGACCGACCACTTGCTGGCGAACTCGGTGTCCACGTCCAGCAGGGGCATGAAGTTGGGGGCAAAGGCGGTGTGGCGGCCGCTGGTCTTGGTGCCCGCGATGCTCTCGCTGGGCATGTTCACCAGGCCCAGGGGCTCGGTGGCCACAATCTTGACGTTCACCAGAATATCGTCCAGAACCGGCAGGTAAGGGCTCTGGCCCCGGGCGACGTGGGCCCGGTAGTCCTTTTGACCTGCCTTGAGGGCGAGTTTGTATTCTTCCAAAGACATAAGATAAAGGCTCCTTTCTCAAAGATCGAAAAGCCGAAAATCACACACAGAACGGCCAAGTTTGGCCCGTCCTGGTTTCAGTATACCACATTTTCCTGTTTTTGTCTCTAGGAGAAGCATGGGCCGGGAAGGAAAAGCCGCGCCCATTTTTACAAAAGCGGGAAAATGCATGAAAACCCGGCCCCGGTCTGGGGCAAAAGAACAAAAAAACGTGTAAAATCCGTGAAAACCGTCCATTTACATCCCCGGTGGCGGGCAGTATAATAAACTTGTCATACAAGTATTTTCCAAAAGACCGAAAGGAGGCCGGTTGTATGGAAATGCAGAGAGGCCCGCTGACGCAGCATTTTCTGAATACGCTGGAGTATGTGTTCATCCTGTATTTCATCCATGCAGATAAGCTGCGCCCGGTGCTGAAACCGCTGTACCTGTGGAATTCCATCTGGATCGCCATGTTCGCCTTCGGCTTGGTGTTTTTTGTGCGCATCCTCACCGACTGGCAGCTGCTCCGCGGCCGCCCCGGGCTGTGGAGGCGCTTCTATGGGGACGTGGACGACTCGTTCCTGGATCAGTACCGCCGGATGCTGACCTATGAGCACGGAGAAACCTCGGTGACCACCGGCTTTTCCAGCGGGGCCATGCTGCTGATGATGGCGGCAATCGTGGTTTCTTTTGTCTGGTTTATGTTCCTGGCCTGACAGGCCGGCCGCAGGGAAGGAGAAGCGAAGATGGAGTTTTTCAAACAGAAAGGCCCGCTGTCCAGGCATTTTACCTGCACGGTGGTGTATGTCCTGCTGGTATACACCGGCGGGGCAAGGGAACTGCGCCCCATCCTGGAGCCCTTGGGCCTGTGGTTCGACGTCTGGATTTGGACCTTTGGCATGGCGGCACTGATCACAGCTGATATCGTCTACGATCTGCTCCTGCTGAACGGTTTTACAGGGGTGTGGCGCTGGATCCACGGCCCCGCCGATGAAGCGGAGCTGGAGCAGCGCCGCCGCCGCATCCTCTTTGGAAACGAGGATTACCCGGTCAGCAAGGGGGCGGCCAACGCTGCCATGCTGGTGATGCTGGCTGCAATCGTGGTTTCCTTTGTGTGGTTTGCGTTCCTGGCCTGAAAGTGAATCCTGCCCGCGGGTCTGCCTGGCCCTGCGGGCTTTTTTGCATCTTGCGCCGGGCGGGGTTTTCAGGTAGGATAGAAGAAAAAACGAAAGGGAATCCAAAACGCTATGGAGACAAAACAACTTCCCGTCCTGGAGGCGGGGGAATACGCCGGGGGCCTGTGGTACTATGAGCCCCACGTGTACATGCCCTACCGGTTTGTGCTGGGAAAGCCGGGCCGGCGGCCCCTGGTGTGCATCGGCATCAATCCCAGCACCGCCCAGCCCGGGGCGCTGGACCCCACCGTCAAGAGCGTGGAACGGCTGGCGGCGGCCAATGGCTTTGACAGCTGGATCATGTTCAACGTCTACCCCCAGCGGGCCACCGACCCCAACGACATGGATCAGACCCCCGACCGGGCCCTCTGCGATGAGAACCTGCGCTGGCTGGAAGCGGTGCTGAGCCAGACCCAGCCCACCATGTGGGCAGCCTGGGGCACCCTGATCGAAAAGCGGGCCTACCTGCCGGGGCTGATGCGGGAGATGGTGGCCCTCACCCGGGAGAAAAATATCCCCTGGGTCACCATCGGTAAGCGGAGCAAGAAGGGGCACCCTCACCACCCCCTCTATCTGCGCAAGGACGCCGCCCCCGATCCCTTTGACGTCGAGGAATACCTCGACACCTGTTTCTGAGGGGGCCGCTGTGAGTCCTGAGCGCTACAGCCGGGTGTACCGGTGGTTTGCCGCCCGGCCCGCCGCCAGGGCGGCTCTGGCGGCCTGTACAAGGTTTTTGCCGCTGGCCCAGGCCGGAATGTATCTGGCCCTGCTGGGGCTGCTGGCGGCCCGTACAGCCGCCGGTGAGGATTGTATGCAGCTGCTGGCCCGGGCAGTCCTGGTGCCGGGAGCGGTGTTTGTGGGGGGCAGCGCCCTGCGGGCCGCCCTCAACCGGCCCCGGCCCTACCAGCAGCCCGGCTTCACCCCTCTGCTGCCCAAGGAGACCGGGGGCAAGTCCTTTCCCTCCCGCCACGCCCTCAGCGGCGCGGTGATCGCCATGGCCTGGCTGCCGGTGAACCCCGCTGTGGCCGGGGTGCTGACGGTGTCGGCCCTGGCCATCTGCGTCACCCGGGTGCTGGCCGGAGTCCACTGGGTGAGGGATGTGGCCGCCGGCGCGGCTCTGGGCTTCGGCCTGGGGGCCCTGGGCATGCTGCTGTAACGGTACAAAACAAAAAGACCCTGTCCGTGAACCGTTTGGTCCGGGCAGGGTCTTTTTGATGGGATCAGACGCTGGCGTCGTCCAGGAGGTTTTGGTAGGCGCCGGAGTAGAGACGTTCCGGCAGGGCGGCGGCCAGGGCCAGGGCTGCCTGGCGTTTTTCCTGGTCGGTCAGGGGGGCGGCGTCCAGCGCCAAAGGAGGAAAGTTTTCCAGCACGCTGTCCAGCTGCTGCTGGACCCGGCGTGCCACAAAGGAGCCCCGGTCAGTCAGATAGATTTTGCCGTAATGGGCTTTGACGATCATCCCGCGCTCCATCAGCTGGCCCAGGGCCCGGGCCACCGAGGGCCGGGTCACCCCCAGCCGCTCGGCGATGGTGCGGGAGGAGATGTCCCGCTGGGTCCGGGCGGCCTCATAGATGGCCAGCAGATAGCGCAGATGGGCGGGGGAAAGTTCCATGGGGGAACCAGCTCCTTTCGGGGAGGGTCAGTGGCCGCAGCCGTGGCAGCTGCCGCTGCAATGGCCGCCGCAGCTGCTGCAGCCCGAACACTTGCCCGAGCGCATGCTGCGGATGGTGGCCCGGAGCGACAGCCCCGTCAGACCAAAGACCACAGCGGCCACCAGAATGGTGGAGAGGTTGGCGGTGATAAATTCCAGCATAACGGCAGGACCTCCTTGTGGGAAAGTAATGGGAACGAGGGGCTCAGGCCTGCAGCGCAGTCTTTCTGTGCAGGCGGACGCCGTCGCCGTCCTCGTAGGGATTCTTGCGGAACACCAGGTACAGCAGCCCGGCCAGCAGCGCCGCGGCCACGATGGTGAAGAGATTGAAGCTCACTTCGCCGGTGACGAGCCCGCCCAGCTGATAGACGATGAGCGAGACGACGTAGGCGAACACGCACATATAGCCGATGGCAAAGGCGGTCCAGCGGGGGTTGTTCATCTCCCGCTTGATGGCGCCCATGGCGGCAAAGCAGGGGGCGCAGAGCAGATTGAAGATCATGAAGCTGTAGGCGGCCAGGGCGGTGAAATTGGCCGCGATGAGGCTCCAGATCTCGTCGCCGTTTTCTGCGACTTCAGCCACGTCGAAGGTAACGGCCAGGGTGGAAACGACGTTCTCCTTGGCGATCAGGCCGCCCACGCAGGCGGTCGTAGCACGCCAGTTGCCAAAGCCCAGCGGCGCAAAGACGGGGGCGACGACGCCCGCGATGGCGGCCAGCAGGGAGGCGTTGGCGTCCTCCACCGCGCCGAAGGCGCCGTTCACAAAGCCGTAGCCCTGCAGGAACCAGAGCACCACGGTGGAGGCCAGGATGACGGTGCCGGCCCGCTTGACGTAGGACCAGCCCCGCTCCCAGGTGGCCCGCAGCACGTTGCCCCAGGCGGGCACGTGGTAGGCGGGCAGCTCCATGACGAAGGGCGCCGGGTCGCCGGCAAAGGCACGGGTTTTCTTGAGCATCACGCCGCTGACAATGACGGCGGCGATGCCGATGAAGTAGGCGCTGACGGCTACCAGGCTGCTGCCGCCGAAGATGGCGCCGGCCAGCAGGCCGATGATGGGCATCTTGGCGCTGCAGGGGATAAAGCAGGTGGTCATGATGGTCAGCTTGCGGTCACGGTCCTGCTCGATGGTGCGGGAGGCCATGACGCCGGGGATGCCGCAGCCCGAGGCCACCAGCAGGGGGATGAAGCTCTTGCCCGACAGGCCGAACCGGCGGAAGATGCGGTCCATCACAAAGGCGATGCGGGCCATGTAGCCGATGTCCTCCAGAATGGCCAGCAGGAAGCTCAGCACCAGGATCTGGGGCACAAAGCCGAGGGCTGCGCCCACGCCGGCCACGATGCCGTCGTTGATGAGGCCCACCAGCCAGTCGGCGCAGCCGATGGACACCAGGAAGCCTTCCACCGCAGGGGGTACGATCTCGCCGAACAGCACGTCGTTGACCCAGTCGGTGCCCATGGTGCCGAAGGAGATCTTGGTGCCGCCCATGGCGATGGTGTAGACCGCCAGCATGACGGCGGCAAAGATGGGCAGGGCCAGCACCCGGTTGGTGACGATGCGGTCGATCCGGTCCGAGACGGTCAGGTTGTCGGTGCGGGGCTTGCGGGTGCAGGCCTCCTGAATCACGTTGTGGATGAAGGTGTAGCGCTGGTTGGTGATGATGCTCTCGGCATCGTCGTCCAGCTGCGCCTCGCAGGCGGCGACGGCCTGTTCGATGGAATCGGCGGCGGCCTGGTCCAGGGCCAGTTCGGCCTGGACCTTCTCGTCCCGCTCAAAGAGCTTGACGGCATACCACCGGAGGAACCGCTCCTCCACCTTGCCCTTCAGCAGGGCTTCGATGGCCTGGAGGGCCTGTTCCACCTCGCCGGTGAAGACCGCCGGCAGGCGGACGCTCGCACGGCTCTGGGCGGCCCGGAGGGCAGCCTGGGCGGCAGCCTTGCAGCCCTCGCCTTTGAGGGCGCTGATCTCCACCGCCGGACAACCCAGGGCCTGGCCCAGCTTGTCCAGATGGATCTGGTCCCCATTTTTGCGGACCAGGTCAATCATGTTCACCGCCACCACCACCGGGATGCCCAGCTCGATCAGCTGGGTGGTGAGGTAGAGGTTGCGCTCGATGTTGGTGCCGTCCACAATGTTCAGGATGGCGTCCGGCTTTTCGCTCACCAGATAACCACGGGCCACCACTTCCTCCAGCGTGTAGGGGGAGAGGGAATAGATACCCGGCAGGTCCTGAATCACCACGTCTTTGTGGTCCTTCAGGCGGCCGTCTTTCTTTTCCACCGTGACGCCCGGCCAGTTGCCCACATACTGGTTGGAGCCGGTCAGGGCGTTGAACAGGGTGGTTTTGCCGCTGTTGGGGTTGCCCGCCAGGGCAATCTTGATCTGTGCCATCTGCTGTCTCTCCTTTCTCCGCTGTCCTCAGTTGATTTCCACCATCTCGGCGTCGGCCTTGCGGACGCTCAGCTCATAGCCGCGGACGTTCAGTTCCATGGGGTCCCCCAGAGGGGCCACCTTGCGGATATAGATCTGGACCCCTTTGGTGATGCCCATATCCATGATCCGCCGCTTGACCGGGCCGGTTCCGTTCAGCCGGGCCACCGTTACCGTCTGGCCCACCTTGGCGTCTTTCAGGGTTTTCATAGCATTTTCCTCCCACATTGTTGCTGTATCCAAACCGCCGCCCCGGCAGGGCGGCCGCTTTGCCTTAGTACAGAATCCGGTTGGCCATCTGGCTGTCCAGCGCGATCCGGCCGTTTTTCACCTGCAGAATCAGGCTGCCGGCGATTTCGTTCACCACCGTCACGTCGCTGTCTACCACAAAACCCAGCTCCGCCAGGTGCTGGCGCACCTGGTCCCGTCCGGTGATCCGCCGGATGGTCACTGTCTCGCCCGGCCGGGCTGTTGTCAGGGGCATCATAGGCAATTCCTCCTGTTGGTTCGCTTTGTCAAACTTCGTTCTGGCAGTAAGTTTATACTTACTAACTTCAAAAGTCAATCGCTTTTGCGAAAAATCAGTAAGTTTGTGAAAACAAACAACTTGTTTCCCTCCAGGGACCGGATTTTTTGGGCAGGTTTGGCACAACTTACGCCGCCACCGCCAGCCGGAGAATGGGGGTGCCGCTGTGGAACAGCCGGAGGTAGACGTCGGTACACTTTTTCAGCTGGCAGAAATAGCGCCGGGCGTCGTCGGGGTCGCTGTAGGACTTCCAGAAGCCGCAGAAGGTGAAATTCTGTCCCCGGTTCCGGATGAACCCGATGACGTCGGCCAGCGGGTAGCCCAGGAACACCCCGATTTCGTGGGGGAACTCGCCCCCGCATTCCAGACGCCGGGCCAGCTGGTCCAGCAGGACCTGACAGCCTGCGGGGCTGTCGGGCCGGGCGGGGAGGGTGTAGCCCTCCTGTTCCAGAAAGCGGCCGGTTTCCTCCCCGGCCAGAATGGGACCCAGACGGGCGGGCCGGTAGAGGTAGAGGAGATACCACTCCCCGTGGGGACATTCCTTCATCACCCGCAGATGCAGCCCGCGGCCGTTGAGCTGGGCGTTCCAGTCCTCCACCGTCCGGTACAGCCCCGCCTTGTCCCGGGTCACATACCGGAACAGATTGGCCGGTTTGATCCCCGCCAGCACGGGGGAGCACTGCTCGATCATGACGGTCTCGAAATTTCTCTCCATGGGTTGTACCTCTTGGTCTGGGGCCGGGGCCCGGTGAAATGCGGTAAGTGTAGACTAACCTCCTGGCCCAAAAAGAAGGCGCCGCGCGCCGGAGGGCCTCTCCCGCCGGGGAGAAGGTTAGCTATATCTAACGGTCTTATCTTACCACAGGGGCGGCGGAGCTGTCAAGAGGGAACAAGAGGGAAAAAGAAAAACGACATCCGCAAAAGCGGATGTCGTTTGGTGGGGTGCCCAGAGGGACTCGAACCCTCGATCTCCAGATCCACAATCTGGCGCGTTAACCGACTACGCTATGGGCACCACAGCAATGCGCCCGAAGGGACTCGAACCCCCGGCCCACTGCTTAGAAGGCAGTTGCTCTATCCAGCTGAGCTACGGGCGCATGTCCTTATCCCATGGGGTTTTATATCAGGGACAGCCGTTCGGCACAGGCTGCGAGAAGTATAATAGCACAACCGGGTGGATCTGTCAAGCAAAAATGGGAAAATTTTTTCGGATTTTTGTGCGGGTACCGCTGCACACTTGAAAATAAACGCAATAACGTGTGTTTGAAACAGCGCCCGGGCAATAAAAAATCCCCGGAGAAACTCCGGGGACGCGGAAAAATCTGAAAAAAGTGTCCGAAAATTTTTTACTGCTCGATGGCGTCCACAATCTGGCGGGCGATGTACTTGTGGCCTGCGATGGTGGGATGGCCGTCGTTGGCGACCTTGGTGCGGGGGATGGGCACATAGGTGCAGCCGGTATCCTCGGCCAGATCACGGACAAAGCGGTTGTACTTGTTGAAGAAGCTGCTCCAGGTCCACATGAGGGGGACGGGGTTGTAGCAGCCCAGCAGCAGGATCTGTGCATCCGGGTTCTGGGCGCGGATGGCCTCGATGATCTGGGGCAGATAGGTTTCCACACTGGTGTAGGCGTCGCGGCAGACGTTGGAGGCGCCGGTGGTCAGGGCGTAGAACAGGTCGGAGGTCTCCTTGAAGGTCAGACGGATGCTGAACAGCTGCTGCACCATCTGGACGAAGCTGGAGAAGGACATATCCCGGTAACCGCCCGATACGATGGTGTTGGCCAGCTGCTCCGACTTCCAGTTGGTGGCCTCGCCGATGGAGACGATGAAGGGAACCATGGCGTCGTTCATGCCGATCTCAATGCTGATGACGTCGGCTTCCCGGATGTAGTCCTGGAACTCGGGGTAGGAGTAGTAGGTGCCGGCGGGCTGGTTGAACTCGGACATCTGGCCGTCCCGGACCATTTCCAGCAGGTCCTTGGTCATCAGAGCGGGCAGGCCCAGGTTGATGGCGTGATCCCGGTCCAGACCCAGAGCCTCGGCCACGTAGGAGACGTAACACTCGTTGGAATAGCCCTTGAAGTTGGGGCGGATGTCATAGAACACGTTGGAATCGTCGTACATGAAGCCGGTCAGGCCCACGCCGGCGGCGATGCTGTCGCCAAAGGCGATGTAGGTGAGGCTGTGGTCCTCCTCGGGGCCTTCGGCGGCGTCCTCAGCGGGGGTCTCAGGCACCAGGACCGGGGCGTCGGGGGCTTCCGGTGCGGCGGGCTGGGCCGAATCCTCGGCGGCCGCATCGGGAGCGGGAGGCGCGGCGGGCGTTTCAGGGGCCGGTGCTTCCGCCGCGGGGGCGGGAGCTTCCGGTGCGGCAGGGGCCGCAGGACCGTCGGTCTCGGGCGTCTCGGAGATCAGGATGGGGGTGGGGCCATCGGCGCTGCCGATGATGCCAACGGATGCGGGGCCGGAAGGGGCGGCGGGTTCCTCAGCAAATGCGCTCATGGGCAGACAGGATGCCGCCAGAGCAGCCGCCAGCAGGAAGCTGAGAATGCGTTTTTTCATAGCAGACTCCTTTTCGTCCCGGATTCGGCAAAAAGCCGGTAAAATAAGGACGAATTACGTGATTTTGGGGAAATTTTACCTCTTCATCATAAATGCCCGGGCCCCAAATGTCAACCCCGGGCGGGGAAATTTCAAATAAAAAAGCCGCAGCCTGTCATACAGGTGTGGCTTGATGGGACGGCGTTTCGGAGAGGCCGTCCGCCGGGGTCGATTGGGAGGCGGCTCCCTGCACAGAGCCGGTTTTGCGGTGCGCTGCATTTTTGAAAGCGCGGCACAAAATACAGCTTCTCGTTTCGACGATGGAACGCAGCAGCTGTGTTGTCCTCTTGCGCTTAGCCACTTTTTTCTGCGGGCATAAATGCCCTTGCAAAAAGTGGAGCGCTGCGCCAGCTTCGCCTCGCTGTTTCGTCCACTGGACGCGCTCGGTATGTTAGCCTCTTGCGGTGCCCTGAATTTTCGGCGCATCAAAGATGATGCTTGAAAATTCAGACCGCTGCGCCAGCTTCGCCTCGCTGTTTCGTCCACTGGACGCGCTCGGCTCAGCTGCCTGTCATACAGGTGCGGCTTGATGGGACGGCGTTTCGGAGAAGCCGTCCGCCGGGGTCGATTGGGAGGCGGCTCCCTGCACAGAGCCGCTGTATTTCCATTCGGGGGGCTTAGTAGTCCTGGGGGGTGACCTGCTTTTCCAGCTCCAGATAGTCCACCTTGCCCACGGGGGTCAGAGGCAGCTGGTCGATAAACTTGTAGGCCACCGGCAGGATGTATTCGGGCAGCTCGTCGGCGCACATGGCCCGCAGCTCCCGGATGATCTGGCGCTTTTTCTTCTGGCAGTCCTTATTCAGGACGATGTAGGCCAGGGGCAGACGGCCCTGGACGTGGTCCTTGTCCACACAGCCCACCACCGAGCAGTTGGCCACGGCGGGATGGGTGCTGAGGACGTTCTCAATCATGGAGGGGAAGATCTTGAAGCCGTCGTGACGGATAATCATCCGCTTGATGCGGCTGTCCAGGAAGACATAGCCCTCCTCGTCCATGTAGCCGATGTCGCCGCTGTGGACCCAGACCCGGCCGTCGGCGTGCTTGCGCATGACGAAAGCGGTCTCGTCCGGCTTGTTGTAGTAGCACTGCATCATGGAGGGGCCCGAGATGCAGATCTCGCCCCGCTCGCCGATGGGCAGTTCCTTTTCGGTGCCGGGCTCAAAGATGGAGATCACCGTGCTGGGCAGGGGACGGCCCACCGAACCGGGCTTGTTGTGGATGCCGGCGGCGGCGGTGGCGGCCGAGCACACCTCGGTCATGCCGTAGCCCTTGGCCAGGCCGTAGGGTGCGCCGTGGCCGATCAGGAAGTCGTTGACCGACCGCTCGGCGCCCACCGAGATGGCGTCGCCGCCGCAGGCCAGGTTCAGCACAAAGGACAGGTCCTTGTTCTTCATCCGGGGATCAGCGGCCAGCACCTGATAGTGGGAGGGCACGCCGAACATGTGGGAGGGCTTGTGCTTGAGGATCAGCTTGCCCAGCTCGGCGGGGTCCAGATTGGGGACGATGACCACCGTCAGGCCCAGGGACAGGGGCAGATGGACGCCGCAGGCGTAGCCGTAGGCGATGAAGGGGGGCATGACGTTCAGCAGCCGCTGCTGGCGGGAGAACAGAGCCTCAAAGGCCGAGAACTGCTGTGCGATGGCGTTGAACGCGGTGTCGCCCAGCATAACCCCCTTGGGGGAGCCGGTGGTGCCGCCGGTGTGGACCATGACGCAGCTGTGCTTGGGGTCAAAGGGCTCGCTGGCGGTGCTGGCGTCCTTGCCGGCTGCCATGAACTGCTTCCAGGGGATGACGTTGGAGGCGTAGCGGTTGCGGTCGGGGTTGGCGGCCATGTAGGCCAGCTTCATGGGTCCCTTGAGGGAGTCGGCGGGGGAAAGGAGCAGAATCTTCTCCACGGTGGTCCGGCGGACGGCCTGATGGCACTTGTCGTAGCAGACGCTCAGGGAGATCAGCATTTTGGACTGGGCTTCCTCGATGTACTCATGGATGCCGTCGGGGCTGTAGCGGGGGTCCACCAGGTTCAGGGTGGCGCCCACCATGTCAACGGCGTAGAACAGATAGATCAGCTCGGGGGTCATGACGCTGACCGCCGTGATGATGTCGCCCTTGCGGACGCCGGCGGCCCGGAGGGCGGCGGCGGTCTTTTTCACCTGGACGAACAGGGCGGCATAGGTGATCTGGTTGCCGTAATAGCTGAGGGCGATATCCGACAGGTGCCCTTTGTTCTGGCGGCAGATGTACTCAAATGCGGTGCATTCAGGAACGGGCATATCCCGGAACTTGGGGTCATAGGATGCAAGCCAGGGCTTTGCCTGGGATGCATAGACCGGCTCTTTGGTGACAGGCATAATATTCCTTTCTTTCATGGACGGATGCGTGGACGGGGGTCAGGCCGGATGTGGCTGTGACGGCGGACCCCGCACATCCCTTATTATAGAAGCACGGAAAGGGGCAAGTCAATACAAACACCGGAGCCCCCGCCGCTGGATGTCAGTATAACAGAAACTTTTGTCTAAAGAGTGAACGCAGCCCATTTTTGAAACAAAAGTACCGGGCCATGCCCCTTTTTAACAAAGGCATGGCCCGGCAGACGGTTTATGAAATGAAAGTCACGGTTCCTCCAGCCAGGCGCCGGCTTCCTGGGCGTTGCACAGCACCCAGTGGCGGGGCCGCAGCTCCCGCCATTCGGGCGGGCAGGCGTCGTAGCGATGGATGGAGGGGTCGTAGACCAGCAGCTTTTTGCCCCGTTCCCGACGGGGGCTGGGCATGGGAATGGCGGACAGCAGGCTGCGGGTGTAGGGATGGATGGGGTGGGTCACCAGTTCCTCGGCGTCGGCCAGCTCCACAATGTCGCCCTTGTGGATGACGGCGATCCGGTCCGAAATGTACCGCATCACCGACAGGTCGTGGGCGATGAACAGATAGGTGATGCCCCGCTGCTGCTGGAGATGCCGCAGCAGGTTGAGCACCTGGGCCCGGATGGACATGTCCAGGGCCGAGATGGGCTCGTCGGCGATGATGAAATCCGGCTCCACGATCAGGGCCCGGGCGATGCCGATGCGCTGGCGCTGGCCGCCCGAGAACTCGTGGGGGAACCGGGAGGCGAATTCCGGCAGAAGGCCCACTTCCAGCAGGGCCTGGCGGACTTTTTCCTCCCGCTGGGCGGCGGTCAGGTCGGGCCGGACGTTCATCAGGCCCTCCCCCACAATGTAGCTGACCTTGGCCCGCTCGTTCAGAGAGGACTGGGGGTCCTGGAAAATCATCTGGATTTCCTTGATGACCTTCCGGTCCAGCTCTTTGGAGATTTTGCCGTTGATCTGCTGGCCCTTGTAGAGAATCTGCCCCCCGGAGGTGGGGATGATCCGCATGATGGCCCGGCCGATGGTGGTTTTGCCCGATCCGCTCTCGCCCACCAGGCCGAAGGTCTCGCCCTTGTAGATGGTGAAGTTGGCCCGGGACACCGCCCGGTATTTCTTGCGGCCGGTGCCGTAGGTCACCTCCAGGTCTTTGACCTCCAGCAGGACTTCCTTGTTGGGTTCCGGCATTCAGATTCCCTCCTCTCGCAGCCGCTGCACCACCGCCGGAGGCTCAATCTTGGGCGCCCGGGGGTCCAGCAGCCAGGTCTTGGCCCGGTGGGTGGGGCTGACGGTGAAGTAGGGCGGCTGCTTGACAAAGTCGATTTTCAGGGCCTGGGGGTTCCGGGGCGCAAAGGCGTCCCCGCGGATTTCGGCGAACAGATTGGGCGGGGTGCCCTGGATGTTGAACAGGTCCTCTCCCTTGACCCCCATCTGGGGCATGCTGGACAGCAGCGCCCAGGTGTAGGGGTGGCGGGGGTCGTAGTAGATTTCGTCGGCGGTGCCGATCTCCACAATGTCCCCGGCGTACATGACCGCCACCCGGTCGGCGATGTTGGCCACCACGCCCAGGTCGTGGGTGATGAGGACGATGGTCAGGTTGTACTTGACCCGCATCTCCTTCAGCAGCTCCAGAATCTGGGCCTGAATGGTGACGTCCAGGGCGGTGGTGGGCTCGTCGCAGATCAGAATCTGGGGGTTGCAGGCCACCGCAATGGCGATCACCACCCGCTGGCGCATGCCGCCCGAAAACTCATGGGGGTACTGCTTGGCCCGGCGCTCCGGGTCGGGGATGCCCACGTCCCGCAGGTATTCGATGGCTTTTTCCCGGGCGGCTTTGCCTTTCAGATGCTGGTGCAGCTCCACTGCCTCGGCGATCTGGTCCCCGATGGTTTTCAGGGGGTTCAGGCTGGTCATGGGGTCCTGCATGATCATGGCGATTTCGTGGCCCCGGACCTTCAGCCAGTCCTTTTCCTTTTTCAGGCCGGACAGGCGGATGGTTTTCCCGTCGTCGGCGCCGTAGTAGTCGATGGTGCCCTCGGTGATGGAGCCGTTGGCGTCCAGCAGGCCCATGAAGGACTTGGTGAACACCGATTTGCCCGAGCCGCTCTCGCCCACGATGGCCAGGACCTCGCCCTTGTAAATGTCCAGGTCGATGCCCCGGATGGCGTGGAGCACCCGGCCCCGCAGGTTGAAGCAGATGTGGAGATTGCGGGCCGAAAGGATGGGAGTTTGGTTGTCCATAATTTCAGCCCTCCTTTACTGCATGTGGTTCTTGGGATCGGCGGCGTCCGAGAAGGCGTTGCCGATCAGATAGAACGCGATGGTGACAAAGCTCAGGATGATGGTGGGATAGATCAGCTGATAGCGCAGCCCCGCCTGCATCATGACCTGGCGGCCGTCGTTGATGAGGTTGCCCAGAGAGGGGGTCTCCACCGACAGGCCCAGGCCGATGTAGGTGACGAACACCTCGCTGCCGATGGCGGCGGGGACGGTGAGGGCCATCCGCAGCATGATGACCGACACCAGATAGGGCAGCAGGTTCCGCAGCACGATGCGGAAGGTGGGGGTGCCGATGCAGCGGGAAGCCACGTTGTAGTCCCGGTCCCGGATGATGAGGATCTGGTTGCGGATGAAGCGGGCCATGGCGATCCACCCGGTGAGGGACATGCCCAGAATCAGGGTGGGGACGCTGGGGCTGGCCACATAGGAGATCAGGATCAGGATGATGGTGGAGGGGATGTTGTCGCAGATGTTGTACAGTTCGGTGAAGAAGAAGTCCAGCTGCCGGACATAGCCCCACAGCACGCCCACCGTAATGCCCACCACTGCCTCAATCATGGCCACAAAGAAGGCGATGACCAGACTGGTGCGGGTGCCGGCCCAGATGCGGGCCCAAAGATCCTGGCCGATGGCGTTGGAGCCCCAGATGAAGCCGTCCACGCCGGGGGCAACGTTCCGCAGCTGGATGCCGGTGTCAGGGTCCACACGGCAGTAGTTGGGGTCCACCTGGCCGGGCAGATGGGGCTGCAGGAAGGCGAAGCCCACCACCGCCACCAGGGCGATCAGCAGCGCCACCGCAAACTTGTTCTTGAAGAAGGAGCGCAGGGTGCTGCCCCAGTAGCTGTAGTTGGAATAGGCGGTGGCCTCGGCCTGTTTTTCACTGAACCCGGCGGGGGTGAACAGTTCCTCCTCGGGCAGATGGGCCCAGGCGTCGGGCCCGTCGGCCGCCTGCTGGCGGTTCAGGGCCGCTTCCAGCTGGGCGGACTTGGCGTTTTTGAAAAAGAACAGCATCAGCGACCACCTTCTTTCTTGGCCAGGGAGATCCGCGGGTCGATCAGGACCATCAGCAGGTCGCCCAGAATCAGGCCGATGATGCCCACGCAGGCGTACAGCAGGACGATGCCCTGGACCATGGTATTGTCGTGGCGCTGGACACAGGTGACCAGCAGGCCGCCCATGCCGGGGATGCTGTACAGGCTCTCAATGTAGATGGAGCCCACCACCGTGTTCAGGAACGCCGAGGGAATATACTGCACCAGGGGGACCATGGCGTTGCGGAAGATGTGTTTCAGGGCGATGCGGTCCTCGCTGACGCCCTTGGCCCGGGCCAGCAGCACATAGTCCTTGTTGCTCTCGTCCACCATGTACCGCCGCAGCCACATGGCATAAAAGGCGATGTTGCCCAGGCTCATGGAGAACACCGGCAGCACCCAGTACTGCCAGCGGTCGGCGTTGAACAAAAGGCCAATGTTGAGGGCGGTGGTGCCGTACATCTGGATATAGAGGTAGTAGACGGCGGCGGGGACGGCCTGAATCAGGATGACCACCGCCGTGCCGATCTTGTCGGGCAGCCGGTGCTTGAACCGGCCCATCACCGATCCCAGCGGGATGCCCACCACCAGGGACACCAGCATGGCCAGCACGCCCATCTGGATCGAGATGGGCAGCTTGTCCTTGAGGATGTCCACCACCGGCACATTCACCCGGTAGATGTGGCTGACCCCCAGATCACCCTGGAGGGCGTCCCGCCAGAAGCGGAAGATCTGGACCGGCAGGGGGTCCAGCAGGCCCATGGACTGGAGGCCGGCCTGGATCTGGGTCTCGGTCATTTTTTCGTAGTTGGCAAAATAGCCCTCCACCGGCATCAGCCGGAGCAGGCAGAACACGAGCGTCACGATGATGAACAGGGTCAAAATCGAGTGCCCAATGCGCTTGGCCAGATAGCTCGCCATAGGGTTTGCGCACTTCCTTTCTCAGCGGAGGGCATCAGAACCCGCCGCGGGACAAAATAAAGGGCCGCGCCCGGATTTGCACGGGTGCGGCCCCTGCAGCCTGTGAGCCAAAGAGACGTCAGCGGGCGTCGCGGTTGGCCTCGTATTCGCTCATGGAGACATAGTGGTCCAGCACGTGGATGCCCTTCAGACGCTTGTTGGAGAAGCCGGTGGAGGCGTACTGGCCCTCCCAGTAGTTCAGGCGGGTGGCCAGGTAGGCCGGCACGCTCATGCCCATGGGGATGACCAGGGCGTTGTTGATGAGCATGGCCTCGGCCTTGGCGAAGGCGTCATACCGGGCGTTGATGTCGCCGGTGATGGCCTTGGCCTCTTCCACGGCGGTCATGTAGGCCATGATGGCGTCGGCGGTCTCGCCGGTGATGAAGCCGTCCTCCACACCGGTCCGCAGATAGGCGTAGCGGCCGCCACGCTCGCCTGCGGCCTGGTAGAAGGGATCGGTCTCGGTCTCGGGGTCGGAGTAGTCGGCGCCCCAGTTGCACAGCTGGAAGCAGTACTTGCCGGCCCGGCGCACCGCCGACAGATAGTTGTCCGAGGGACCCTCGGTGATGATGATGTCAATGAAGTCGGCCCCGTCGTTCAGCACGCCCTCCAGCTGCTGCTTGAAGATCTGGCACTGGCGGTCCCAGTTGTTGGTGGAGGGGTTGTAGGGCAGCTGGACCTTCACCGGGAAGGTGACGCCCTGGGCGGTCAGCTCCTGGATGGCGGCGTCACGGTATTCCTTGGCCTTGGCCTCGTCGAAGAACTCGGTGATGGAGGCCAGGTCGCCGCACTGGGTGTAGTCCACGCCGTCGTCGTTGGCGCAGAAGGAGGGCGGGGTGACGGTGTTCAGCTTGTAGCCCTCGTAGCCCTCGGGAGCGGTGACGGCCAGGGTGACGGAATTGTTGATGCCGTACAGGAAGGCCTTGCGGAAATTGGTGCTGTTGATGGCCTTGGCCCAGTTTTCGGGCTCATAGGCGTCGTCCAGGCCCTCCACCGTCTGGCCCGAGAACTCATGGTAGAAGGGCATGAAGTTGAACAGGTAGAAATAGGTGTAGTTGGTGTTGGGACGGTCCATGGACACCAGGTCCTTGGTGGACTCGTCGGCCAGCCAGCTGTCCAGAATGTCGGCGCCGATGGTGGCCTCGTCGATCTCGCCGCGCTTGACCATCTCAGGGCCGTTGACGTCGGCCTCGGCGTTGTAGATGCGGCTCACCGTCTCAATAAAGACGTTGTCGGCGTCGTAGTTCTCGGGGTTCTTCTTCATGACCCAGCTCTCCAGAGGGATGTACTCGGCCAGATAGAAAGCGCCGCAGCTGTAGGTGGTCTCGGCGGAGGTGGCGAACTGGTCGCCCATCTCCTCCAGCAGGGGGCCGTAGGCCGGCTCGTAGGGCAGGTAGACCAGCAGGCTCAGGAAGCCGGGGAAATTGTAGGTCAGGGTGTAGGTCAGGGTGTGCTCGTCCACCGCCTTGACGCCCACAGCGTCAAAGTCCACCGGCTGGAAGGTCTGGGCCTCGGCGCCGGGGGCGGCCACCGTGACCACGCCGGCGGCGTCCACGGTATAGGTGGTGCCGTCGTCGCCCACATAGCCGTTGTTGGCGTTGGTCAGGTTGACCTGGTAGTTGTAGTATTCGTCGGCCCCCGCAATGTAAGAGGTGACCAGGCCCACGTTGGAGGCGGCATAGTCGGGGGTCAGTAGATAGCGCAGGGCGTCCACAAAGTCCTGGGCGGTGACAGGGGCCACCACTTCGCCGTTCATGTCCACCCAGTTCTCGTCCCGCAGATGGAAGGTCCAGGTGAGGGTGGCTTCGTCGAACTCCCAGGAGGTGGCCAGACCCTCTTTCAGGGCGCCCTTGTTGTCAAACTCCAGCAGGGTGTCCACACAGTTGGCGCCCACCACCATTTCCACGTCGGAGGAGGTGGTGAGGTAGTTGAGGGTGGAGGGCTGGCTGGAATACAGAATGGTGTAGCTGGAGGTGTCGGCGGATGCGGCGCCCGAAGAAGATCCCGAGGAGCCGGAGCCGCAGGCGCTGAGCAGCCCGGCGGCGCAGACGGTGGCGGTGGTCATGCCGGCAGATTTGAGAAACTGGCGGCGTGAAAGCATGTGACGCATGAAAAACTCCCCTTTATTTTTTAAAGTTGACCGCTCTGCAAAAGCCCTGCTTCTACAGAAAACAAAAACGGAGCAACGGAAACACATCCGTTACTCCGTTGTAACAGTCCGCCGGTCTATGTTTCGGCTTGCAATGAAGTATAGCATTGAAACCGGCGTCTGTCAATATTTTACACAGGGCTTACACCAGCCGCACAGGGCGGTTTAGTGAGGGGTTCCGGGGGCGGAAACGGGTTCCGCGGGGGCCGGAGCCGGGGCGGAAGCAGCCGTTTCGGCGGCTTCGGCGGCTTCGGCGGCGGCCTTTTGGACGGCTTTCTGGGCTGCCCGCTCGGCGGCCCGGGCCCGTGCCCGCTCGGCCGCGGCGGCCTGGCGCTGCTTGGTCCGCAGCTTCACCCGGCAGGTGGCGCAGACGCCATCGGTGGTCTCGGGGGGGATGGGCTTGCCGCAGTCCTTGCACAGATTCTTTTTGAACCGCAGGACGCTCACCGGCCCCAGGCTGGTGAGGGAGCGCAGCTTCATCCCGTCGATGGCCTTGTGGTTGCAGGAGGACACGCACATGCCGCACTCGCTGCACTTCCAGGGGGTGATGACCACCCGGGTCTGGCCGTCGGGCAGGTCCTCCAGCCGGATGGCGCCGGCCTTGCAGTTCTTTTCACACCGGCCGCAGCCAAAGCATTTGCTGGTAAAGGCCGGCAGGTACACCCCGTAGTGGAAGGGGGTCTCGGTGGCGGTTTTCAGCTGCTTGACCCGCTCGCTCAGGGCGTAGCGGAAGGGCTGAATCCGGTTCTCCTCGTCGTCCTGCAGCACCGGCAGCCGCCGCAGCAGCTGCTTGGTGCCGTTCTTGGAGCTGTCGCTCATGTGGGTGAACATCTCCCGGCGGGACAGTTCCTTGGCCTCATAGGGGGCGTCCTCGGGCTGGTAGGCCAGGGTGAAACGGGCGTTGAACAAGGGCTCGCCCAGGAATTCCACCAGACGGGTGAGGTTGTTCCGCAGCATCTGGGCGCACAGGTCGTTCTCGCACTCGCCGCAGGGGGTCAGGTCCAGCACCAGCTTTTTGTTCAGGGCCAGATAGGCCAGGGCCTCCCAGGACAAAGCGCCCACGCAGGCCCGGACCAGGTCGTTGTGGCGGGTGCTCTTTTCGCAGCCGATCCACACGGTGTCGTTGTCCGAGGTGGCGGGGGCCAGGTCCCGCTGGACCTGTTCGGTGGAAGGAATAATGCACCGGGCCCGGCAGACCGACACGCACAGGCCGCAGTCGGTGCAGGGGTCCCAGTCCTTGACCAGGTTGGGCCGGCTGAAAATATCCTCACCGTAGGGACAGATATCCTTGCAGTCGGTGCACTGCTCCCGGTGGGGGTGCAGGTTCCAGCACTGCTTGCGCTCAATCTCGGGGTGAGAATTGTTCAGCAGGACGTTCATTGCAACTTTCGTGAAGATGCTCATGGGTGCTCAGTCCTCTTTTTTGGCAGGGCGTTCGGGGGCCTTGTCGTGAATGGTGGTCACCTGGGCGTTTTCCAGCAGGAAGGCCTGGACCTTCTGGGCCACCAGGGCGGCGGCCACGGCGTCGGGGGAGAGAACCTTGCGGATCTCCTCCTCAGAGGTGACGTGCTGGGCGGCCAGACGGCGGTATTCGGCGTCCACCTCGTCCTTGCGGGCCACAATGCCCTCGGCCTCCGAGATGGCCTTGGCGGCCAGGATGCTGCGCAGGCGCTTTTCGGCGATCTGGCGGTAGCTGGCCTTCAGCTGCTCAGGGGTGGTGCGGCAGGACTTGCAGTAGGCGTCCAGAGGGATGCCGCTCTTTTTCAGCTTGTCCTCCAGCAGGCGGTATTCCCGCTGGGCCTCGGCGGCCAGCTGCTTTTCGGGCAGGTCGGCGGTCAGGTTGGCCCCGGCCATGTCCAGCAGGTCCTGGCCGGCCTTGCGGTCGGCGGCCTGCTCGTGGATGGCCTCTTTCTCCTTGCGGATCTGGGCCCGCATGGCCTCCATGGATTCAAAGCCCCGGCTCTTGGCAAAGGATTCGTCAGCGGCGGGGGTGTGCTTTTCGGCCACCGAGTGGAGGGTGATGGTGAACTGGGCGGTGACGCCCGACAGGTTTTCCACCCGGAAGTCGGCCGGATAGGTGAAATCAAACTGGAAGGTCTCGCCGGCGCTGTGGCCATAGACCGCCTGCTCGGCGGCGGGCATCAGCTTGCCGGTGCCCAGCAGGACGGTGACGTTCTCCATCTTGCTGTCGGGGATGGGCTGACCGTCCCGGAAGCCCTCAAAGTCCAGGGTGACCTTATCCCCCCGCTTGGCGGGGGCGCTGGTGGGAACGTAGCGGGCGTGGAGGCGGCAGCGGTGGCCGATCTCCTGTTCGACGGTCTGGTCCAGAACGGGCCGGACGTGCCGGGTGACAGCCAGACCTTTGTACTGGCCCAGGGTGATGTTGGGATGTTTGTCTGCCATGCTTCGCTCCTGTTCTCAGCAGTCGGTGCAGGCGCCGCCGGCGCTCAGCCAATCGGTGTCCAGGGTGACCGAGCCGTCCTCCCACACAAAGGTGGGGATGCCGATGCGGCCCTCAGCCTTGACGGCGTCGTAGACGGGCAGGGTGTCCCGCATGGCCAGGAAGGCCCGCAGGTTCTTGGTGCTCTCGGTGATGTCCACGTACTCGTAGGGGATGCCCTTCTCGTCCAGCAGCTGCTTGACTTCGCGGCAGTTGACGCAGATGGGCGCACCGTATAACTTCATCATGGTGATTTGACCTCCTGTATATCGAAAGGATTGGAATAGCAAGTATCCATCCAGTAAGTATACACCAGGACCGTGAATTGGGCAAGGCCCTTGGGAAAATTCACCTCACAGGCCGTGCTGGTCGCACCAGCTGTTGATGACCTGGCTGTACAGCTCGGGGAACTGGGCGTCCTCGGCGGCGAAGGCGGACAGATAGGCGTTGGCCTCGGCCCGGGTGGCGGGCACGATGCGGCGGTAGACGGTAAAGACGGTGCCGTTGCCCATGTCAAAGCTGGCCTCGTAGGCGAAATAGGTGTCCTTGAGGGCCAGAAACTGGTCGTTCAGCTTGGCGGCCACGCCGCTCACCTCGTAGCACCAGGGGAAGGGGTCGGCGGTGATGACGTACTTGGCCTCAAAGAGATCGGTGGGGAAGGTGTGGGTCCCCAGAATGCCGAAGCCAAAGGAGAGCTTGTCCTCCAGAGGCTGCTCGGGCAGATCCACATTCTTAAAGGTATCGGGGCAGTAGGTCATGGAGTGGGGGATCATGTAGGCGAACTCCCCGTCGCCGCAGTGGGTGTCGATCCAGCGGGCCAGACGGCGGATCTGGTCGGTGTCGGAGCGGTCATAGATGAGGGTGTCCAGCCGGATGAACTCCTGCACCGAGGGGGCGGTGATGTAGTCGAAAAGGAAGTCGGGCAGGGCGATGGTGGTGAGGGGGGACAGCCGGGCCGACAGGCTGAAAGCCAGAGCCAGCATCCAGTACCCCAGCTTGAGATACCGCAGCCGGTCCAGACTGTCGGCCAGGGCGGCGGCGCCCATCAGCATCAGGATGAAATACCCCGGCATCAGCAGGAGGGACTGGTGGGAGCCCATGTTCTGGACCCGGGTGAACAGCACCACGCTGATGGCCAGTACCGCCAGAGTCTGGACGGTCAGAGCCCGGTTGCCCCGGAAAACCGCCCAGACCGCCCCGCAGACCACCAGCGGCAGGAACATGGGGCCCAGCCGCATGGACTGGCTGGCCAGTTCCAGCGCCAGACCGCCCACGTTGTAGGCGGCGTAGTAGGTGCTGTAGCTGTAGGTCAGGATGTGCTGGACGATGGGCCAGAACAGGATGATCATGGCGGCCACCGACCCGGCCCCGAAGGTGATGAGGCCCCGCAGACGGTCGGCGGCCCGGCGGCCGTCTCCCTCCTGAATGAGGCGGACCGAACCGGCCAGAACAGTGACGGCGTAGACGGCGTAGTAGGCCACAATGAAATACAGATACCACCGGCGGGTGAGAACCAGGGCGGCGGTGGCGAAGAAGATGCCCATGCACCGCAGGGGGTCCCCGGTGTCAAAGCGGAAGTCAATGGTCAGCAGCAGGATGATGAGGGCGAAAATGAGGCCGAACCAGTCGGGCTGGCCCAGGGCGGCAGCCATCCGCAGCAGGGGGAAGGAGGCCGCCAGGCTGACGCCGATGAGGAAAAAGCCGTTTTCGTTGCGGACCTGGAGCATCTGGCCCAGCTTGACGGCCAGACCGCCCAGAGCCACCAGCAGGGTGGGCAGGATGCTGACCAGCTGGCTGAGGACAAAGCTGTCCCCCGTGTGGGCGGACAGGAAGAAGGGAAACTCGGTGAACAGACAGATGAAACTGGTGTAGTCCTCGGTGAGGGTGGAGATGAGGTGCCACAGGCCCGCCAGAGCTCCGCCCTCAAAGGCGGCCTCGGCCTGGTATTGCAGCAGCGTGTAGTTGCTGTAGTCCCAGACGTAGACGAAGGCCCGGCTGTTCACCTGGAGGGTGATGCAGATGGCCAGCACCAGGTAGACGGCAACGAGGATGGAGCCGTGGAACAGCTGGAACCGGACGCCGGCCCGGCGGATGGCCGCCAGGGTGAGGCAGAACAGCAAGGCGTCAGCCCACAGGCTGAACAGCGGGAAAAAGAAGGACCCGGTCAGGCCCGCGGCGTTGCAGACGCACAGCAGGACCAGGGACAGGGCGAGGGCCGCAGGGACGGCCCCCCGCAGCCGGGGCCGGACGACGGTGGTCGGCATGGCAAAGACTTCCTTTCGGTGGGGATTTGTAGTACCAGTATACCAAAGTCGGACCGATCCTGTCCAGTCAAGACAGAAAAAGGCATTTTTGGTCAAAACAAAGGGGCCTGCGCCGGTTCGGATGAACACAGGCGCAGGCCCGGAGGAGAAAAAGAAGGAAAAAGTTCAGGTTTTGGATTTGGCTGCCTTTTTGGCGGCGCGGGCGGCCCGGGCCTTGGCGTTGCGGGCCAGACGGGCAGCGTTGGCGGCGCTGACCTGGGCGGCGCCGGGATGGGGCGCCTCGGGGATCAGGCGGAACAGCCGGCTGCCCATGGCGGGCAGGTCCACAAAGAGGGTGTAGTCCCGGCCATAGACGCCGCCGTCCACCGTGTGGAGGTTCCGCTCCCCCTCAAAGCAGCCGCCCCAGCAGCTGTCCTCGGTGTTGAGCAGTTCCTGGGCCCCGGCGGGCAGTTCCAGATAGAGGGGGAACTGATGGTGGGGCTTGTCCTGGGTGTTCATGACGCACAGCAGGCTCTGGCCCCGGCCCCGCCGCAGCCAGGCGTATACCCCTTCGGTGCGGCTCTCGCAGGCCACCCACTCAAAGCACCGGCTGTCGTATTCCCCCACATAGAGGGCCGGCTCACTGGCGTAAATCCGGGACAGCTCGGCGAAAAATTTCTGGAAGCTGTCGTGGAAGGGATAGGCCATCAGGTTCCAGTCCAGCTGGGTTTTCTCGTCCCACTCCCGGAAATGGGCCAGCTCGTTGCCCATAAAGTTCAGCTTTTTGCCCGGATGGGTGAACATATAAAAGTAGAGGGTCCGCAGCTGGCAGCACTTTTCTTCGTAGGTGCCCCACAGCTTGCCGATGATGGTCTTTTTGCCGTGGACCACCTCGTCGTGGCTCAAAGACAGCAGGTACAGCTCGTGGTAGAAGTAGTGCATGCTGAACAGGATTTTGTCGTACTGCCCCGGCCGCTCCCCGAAGGGGGTGGCGAAATAATCCAGGGTGTCGTGCATCCAGCCCATGTCCCACTTGTAGTCAAAGCCGATGCCGTCGTACCGGGTGGGGGCGGTGATTTTCAGGTAGTTGGTGGAGTCCTCGGCGATGTAGAGGCCGGTGGGCCACCGCTGGTTCAGGCCGTGGTTCAGGTTCCGCAGAAAATCCAGGGCGCCCTGGTTCACCCCGCGGGCCGGGTCCCCCAGCCAGTACACCGCCCGGGAGATGGCGTCCATCCGGATGCCGTCGCAGTGATAGACGTCCATCCACATGGCGCAGGCGCTGTTCAGGAAGCTGCGCACCTCGCCGCGGTAGTAGTTGAAGTTGCAGGTGCCCCATTCGCTCTGGCCCACGTCGCTGTCGTATTCGTAGAGGAAGGTGCCGTCCAGCCGGGCCAGGCCGGTGGGGTCGGCGGCAAAGTGCACCGGCACAAAGTCCATGATGACCCCGATGCCCATCCGGTGGCAGGCGTTGACAAACCGGGCAAACTGGGCCGGGGTGCCGTACCGGCTGGTCACCGCGAAATACCCGGTGGTCTGGTAGCCCCAGCTGCCGTCAAAGGGATGTTCCGCCAGGGGCAGCAGCTCCACATGGGTGTAGTGGTGCTCTTTCAGCCAGGGAATCAGCTCCCGGGCCAGTTCCTCGTAGTTGTACCACCCGTCCGACCCGTCGGGGGCACAGGAATCGGGCTTGTGCCTCCAGCTGCCAGCGTGCATCTCGTAGATGCTGATGGGCAGGTCCCGGCCCTTGGTGCGCTGGGCCATCCACTCCCCGTCGTCAAAGGCAAAGTCCAGCACAGCCAGACGGCTGGCGGTGCCGGGGCGCAGTTCGGCCGCAAAGGCGTAGGGGTCGGCGTGAAGCTGGACGCTGCCGTCCGCCCCCGTCACCCGGTACTGGTAGCAGTCTCCCTCGGCCAGGCCCGGAACAAAGACGCTCCAGAATCCGGTTTCGGCCCGCTGCATGGGGATATCCCGTCCGCCGGTCACCAGCTGGACGTCGGTGGCGCCCGGCGCCCAGAACACAAACTGCCAGCCGGCCTCGCCGTCGGGACCAGCGGCGGGGTGGGCGCCCATCCAACGGTAGGCGTCAAAGCACCCGCCGTCCCAAAATGCTTGCGGGATTTCAGGATAACTCATAGATTGCTCTCCTTTGGTTCAAACTGCAATGGGTTCAGAATACAAAAAGAATGTGTGGAATTTGTTAAACGGGCAACAAAATTTTGGAAAATCTGGAAAAAACCGATACAAAATACCCAGTTTTGTGGTATACTGTCGGGGGATAGTCCGACGACTGTCCGAAAATGCAATTACAGGAGTGAATGATTTTATGGCTTGGTATGACAGCGCTGTATTTTATCATATGTATCCGCTGGGTCTGTGCGGGTGCGCCCATGAGAACGACGGGCAGGCTGTGCCCGGCGCGTTCAAGAAGCTGGACGCCTGGGCGGCCCACGCTTATACACTGGGCTGCACCGCCATTTATATCGGACCGCTGTTTGAGAGCGGCTCCCACGGCTACGATACGGTGGACTACCGCCGCGTGGACCGCCGGCTGGGCACCAATGAGGAATTCAAGGCCTTTGTGGCGGCCTGCCATGACCGGGGCCAGAAGGTGATTGTGGACGGCGTGTTCAACCATGTGGGCCGGGGCTTCTTCGCCTTTGAGGACCTGAAAGCCCACCGGGAGGGCAGCCGCTACCGCGACTGGTTCTGCGACGTCAACTTCTGGGGCAACAACGAATACAACGACGGCTTCTCCTACGCCAACTGGGGCGGCCACAACCTGCTGGTCAAGCTGAACCAGCGCAACCACGAGGTGCAGCAGTATCACTTTGACACCGTCCGCTTCTGGGTGGAGGAATTCGACATCGACGGCATCCGTCTGGATGCGGCGGACGTGCTGGACTTCGGCTTCATGCAGAATCTGCGCCGCTTCACCGACGGCCTCAAGCCCGAATTCTGGCTGATGGGCGAGGTGATCCACGGGGATTACAGCCGCTGGGCCAACCCCCAGACCCTCCACTCGGTGACCAACTATGAGCTGCACAAGGGCCTGTGGAGCGGCCACAACGACCACAACTATTTTGAGATCGCCCACACCATGCGCCGTCTGGACGGCCTGTGCCACGATACCCGCCTGTATACCTTCTCGGACAACCACGATGTGGAGCGCCTGCCCAACAAGCTGCGCAACCGGGACCATATCCGGCACATCGCTATCCTGGTGTACACCCTCTGGGGCATTCCGTCCATCTATTATGGCTCGGAGTTCGGCATCGAGGGCAAGAAGGAATGGGGCAGCGACTGGCCTCTGCGGCCCTGCCTGGAGCTGGAGGACTATCCCGACGCGGTGAACACCAACCCGGTGACCAGCGTCTACGCCGCCCTGGGCAAGCTGAAAGCCGAAGAACCGGCTCTGACCTACGGCAAGCCCCAGGAACTGATCCTGACCACCGAGCGGTATGTGTTTGCCCGCGTGCTGGATGGCCGGGCGCTGCTGACGGTGCTGAACAACGCCGACGCCCCCGCCCGTCTGGAGATGAACCTGCCGGTGCCCGCCGACACGGTGGAGGACCTGCTGGAGGACTGCGCAGGCAGCCAGCCGGTGCACGCCCGCATCGAAGATGGACGGCTGATTGTGGAGCTGCCCGGCAACTACGGCACCGTTCTGGGCCTGGGCGGCTGAAAGGAGGAGGCAGAGTATGGATGCTGCAGCCCGGCGTGAAGCCATTTTGAAAAAACTGTCGAAAGCCAGCGGCCCGGTGAGCGCCAGCGTGCTGGCGGGGGAGCTGGGGGTGTCGCGCCAGATCGTGGTGGGAGATGTAGCCCTGCTGCGTGCCGGCGGCACCCAGATTGACGCCACGCCCCGGGGCTACCGGATGCGGACCGCCATGGCGGGATATACCGGCCTGGTGGCCTGCGTTCACAACACCCCCGAGGAAATGCGCCGGGAATTGTACACGGTGGCAGACCAGGGGGGCACGGTGGTGGACGTCATGGTGGAAAACGCCCTCTATGGGGAAATCCGGGCCAACCTGAATGTGGCCAGCCGGTACGACGCCGACGCCTTTGTGAAACAGGCGGAGGCCTCTCCCGAGAGCCTGCTGAGCCGGATGACCGGGGGCGTTCATCTGCACACCATCCGGTGCGCCGATGAGGAAGCGTTCCGGCGGATCGAGGCGGCGCTGGATGCGGCCGGCCTCCTCTACCGGAAAGAGTAATACCCATCCCAATTGTACGTTGATGGAGGGTTGGTGTCCAGCGGCAAAAACCGAAAAGCGTTGGATAACCGACACTTGTTGGAAAACAGTGGGATATGTGCTCTGGCCGGGGCCCTGCGCAGGCAAGCGCAGAGGCTGCCGGCCTTTGCGCACACAGACCAGAAAAGGAGGGAACCGGTAGCCTTGGACCGGCGGATTGAAAAGACAGAGCGGGCGATTCGGGAGGCGTTTTTGACCCAGCGGGCCGGAAAGCCGCTGGAAAAGATCCGGGTGCGGGAGCTGTGCGAAGCGGCCGAGATCAACAAATCCACCTTTTACGCCCACTATCAGGATGTATACGCCCTGGCGGACGCCATGGAGGGCCAGCTGGTGGAATCGATTCTGGCCCAGGTGGCCCAGATCCGGACGGAGGACCTGCGGGGCAGGCCGGAATGGCTGACCCGGGAGCTGTTCCGGGCCTTCACGGCCCATGGACGCCAGGTGGAGATTTTGTTTTCAGGTTCCCGGCGGGGAGCCCTGGTGGACCGGCTGGAACGGGGCCTGCGGGAACTGACCAGCCGGGAAATTCCCGGCTATTGGGACGACCCGGTGCGCAGCGTGGTGCTGTCCTTCTGCGTGCAGGGGAGCTATTATGCCTTTCAAAATAATTCCGGCCGGCTGGACGAGGCGGCCCTGGTGCAGGTGCTGGGAGCGGTGTCCCGGGCGGCCCAGAACATCGGACCCCTGATGGAGGAAAATCCCCGGTGGTCCAGAGAAAGGAGAAAGCCTATGTACCCCACCCGTCAACAGGCACAGGCATTGCTGGCAGAGGCTCAGGCCCGCTACAGCGAGGTGAGCGAAATCCAGGGCCGCTGGGCGGACCACTGCCGGACGGCGGCGGCCTGCGCCGAGAAAATCGCAGCCCGGTGCCCCGGTCTGGACCCCGACAAGGCCTATGTGCTGGGTCTGCTCCACGATATCGGCCGCCGGTACGGGGACGGCCATCTGCGCCATGTCTACTATGGCTGGAAGTATATGCAGGAACAGGGCTTTGAAGATGTGGCCCGCATCTGCCTGACCCACTCGTTCCAGATTCAGGGCATCGACGCCTATATCGGCCACCGGGATATTCCGGCCGACGCTCTGGAGGAACTGACCGCGGCCCTGGATGCGGTGGTCTACGATGATTACGACCGCCTGATTCAGCTGTGCGACTCGATTGCGGGGGTGGACGGCCCGGTGGATATGGCGGCCCGGATGGAGGACGTCCGCCGCCGGTACGGCAGCTACCCCCAGGACAAGTGGAACCGCAATTTTGAGCTGAAGGGCTATTTTGAACACTGGGCCGGGGCGGATCTGTACGCCGTCGTGGGCCAGCCGGTATAGGGAGCCTCATTTGGCTGCATTTTTCCACCGTTTGCTGCAAAACCGTACAAAAAACACAGGTTGGTGCTATACTGGATCAAAAGATCTTTCCGGTAGACAAAGGAGGTATATCATGTCCAAATGGTCTGTGAAATGTCTGGCGGCCGCCGCTGCGGCGGGGCTGATGCTGGGCTCGGTCCTGCCGGCCTCGGCGGAAGAATCCATGATTCGCCAGTATGAGACGTCCCAGCCGGTGACGTCGGTTGTGGCGGATGTGGAAAACGCTGACCTTGTGTTTCAAAAAGGGACGGGGAATACCATCCAGGTGGACTCCGCCGCCGACGCCAGAGGAGAATATTCCTATGACATCAACCTAAAGGACGGCGTTCTGACGGTGCGGGTGGAAGCCATCGAAGGGGAAAAGATCAAGCCGATTCACATTCCGGTGATCCATGTGACTGTGATGGGGGATGCCGTGGTGTGTGAAAACGAAATCACCATCACCCTGCCAGAGGCAGTGTATGAGAAAATCGAGGGTAAAACCCACAACGGCAGTATTACGGCATCAGAGGTGGAGGCTGAAACCTTGTCCCTGGACAGCGCAAATGGCAATGTGACCCTGGAAAACACCCGTGGGGTGAAGGTACAGGCCAAAACCACCAACGGAGGGATTCATTTGTATGAGCCCTACGGGTTGGACTACCACCTGAATACCCGAAACGGGAATATTCAGGGGACCTTGGCCGGAACCAAAGCGGATTACAGACTGGAAGTGGAAACCCGAAACGGCCGCAGCAATCTGGCAAACCAGGCGGGCAGCGGGGTGGCCAGCGGGTCTTTCCGGGTGACCAACGGGTCCATCAACCTGCGCTTCACCGGCTGACATCTATTCGGATATCGTTTTCAAAGGCTCCTGCCGGCCCGGCGGGGGCCTTTTTGTGTGCCCGGCCACCGTGCCCGGTAGCAAAACAAAATCCCTGCTCCTGGACGGGAACAGGGATTTTTCATGTTATCTGGCTGTAAGAACGCAAATCGGGCCAAGTCAAGGGCCCGACCTGCGGTTCCCTGCGCCTGAAACCAATGCAAGCATCAGATTGCAACAAACGTTGCATCGTACCCGGGCGCAGCCCGGACCTGGGTGAGCGCGGCAAAGTGTCCCGCCGGCTGGACCTTCTAAAGAGCGGCCCGAGTTGATGGTACCCAGTGAAAAGCTTTTTGCCTACTTTTTCTCGAAAAAGTAGGAGATTATACGCCGGAGGCGCCGTAGTTGGCGAGGACGCGGGCGGAAGGATCGTTGACGTTGCAGTTGGGCCAGGCTTTGTTGGGCATCCAGAAACTGACAATGGTCCGGGCCTGGCCGTAGTAGTATTTCTCGAAGATTTCGCGGTAGAGCAGACTCTCCTTGGTGAAGGGCATGCAGTGGGCCGAATAGTTGGCCCGCCGCAGCTGGAACATCTCGTCGGTGTAAACCTCCTCGGCGTATTGCTTGATGTCGTCCACCATGCTGTGGCCCACTGCGTCCGAAAAAGCCGCCTTCTCCCGCCAGAGAATCTCCGGGGGCAGCCAGTCCCCCTCAAAGGCTTTGCGCAGCAGGTACTTGCCCTTGCCGTAGCTGTTCAGCTTCATTTCCGGGTCGATGGCCATGACGTACCGCACAAAATCCAGATCCCCGAAGGGTACCCGCGCCTCGATGCTGTTGGCCGAGATGCACCGGTCGGCCCGCAGTACGTCGTACATGTACAGCTCCCGAATCCGCTTCTGGGACTCCTGCTGGAAGGCGTCTGCTGTGGGGGCGTAGTCGGTGTACTTGTAGCCGAACAGCTCGTCGGAAATTTCTCCCGTCAGCAGCACCCGCACGTCGGTCTGTTCATGGATGGCCTTGCACAGCAGATACATGCCCACGCTGGCCCGGACGGTGGTGATGTCCCAGGTGCCAAGGATCCGGATTACTTCCTCCAGACTCTGGATCACGGTGTCCCGGTTGATGATGATTTCGTGGTGCTCGGTGCCCAGGTACTCCGCCGTCTGGCGGGCGTATTTCAGGTCGATGGCGTCGGTGTCCATGCCGATGGCAAAGGTGCGGATGGGCTTGCCCAGCTTGCGGGCCGCAATGGCGCAGACCAGGGAGGAGTCCAGGCCGCCCGACAGCAGGAAGCCCACCGGCGCGTCGGCGTCCAGACGCTTTTCCACCCCGGCGATCAGCTTTTCGCGGATGCTGCGCAGCACCGTCTCCATCCCGTCGGCGTGGGGGGCGGGAACGTCGGCGATGTCCTCGTAGCGGACAAACCGCCCGTCACAGTAATAGCTGCCGATGGGGAAGGGACGGATGTCCTCGCACCAGCCCACCAGGTTCTGCATCTCGCTGGCAAAGGCGATCTGATGGCTGGACTTGGAATAGCCGTAGAACAAGGGCCGGATGCCGATGGGGTCCCGGGCGGCAATCAGCCGGTCCTTGCGGGAATCGTAGAGGATCAGGGCGAACTCGGCGTCCATGTGGCGGAACATATCCAGCCCGTACTCGTAGTACAGGGGTAGCAGGATTTCGCAGTCGCAGTCGGAGGCGAATTTGTAGCCCGCCCGCTTGAGAATCTCTTTCTCAAAGCGGAAGCCGTAGACCTCGCCGTTGCAGACCACGCAGTCGGCCCCGCGGTAAAAGGGCTGCATTCCCTCGGGGGTCAGGCCCATGATGGCCAGACGCCCAAAACCCAGCAGGCCGAAAGGCCCTTCCACCACCCGCTGGTCGTCGGGGCCGCGGCTGACGGTGCGCAGCAGGTACTCTTTGAAGGCGGCGGCAGACAGATCGTGCCCGGTGTAACCCATGATACAACACATATGGCGATTCTCCTTTGCAAACAAAAATACGGCAGCGTTCATCCTCTGTTAGGACGAATGCTGCCGTATCCGTGGTGCCACCTAGTTTGCCGGCATACGCCGGCCCCTCTGCGCTCTCCTCATTGAAAGCGCCGCCGCGTAACGTGCGGCCGCCGTCCGGCCCTACTGCCCCGGCATGGCCGGCGGGTTCAGGGGGAAGCTCGCGGGTGTTCGTTCGGGTCCGGCCTTCTGCGCGGCTTGCACCTGCCCGCGCTCTCTGGGAGAAAGCCTGTTGGACCTTACTTTTCCCGGTCACAGCTTTTGATGGGAGCATTGTATCACGGCTGGGCCTCGCTGTCAACCGCCGAATTCTCTTTTTCTGCGCAGCGGCGGCAAAGACCGTACAGGATGCTCCCCTCACACTGGAGGGTGAACCCGTGCTCGGCCAGCAGATGCCGCCGCACCTCGTCCATGAAATGGCAGTCCATGTGGAAGATCTCGCCGCAGCGGGTGCACTTGAGATGGATGTGCTGGTGACAATGGCGCTGGGCGTCGGTGAGCTGGTACACCGCCCGCTCGCCCTTGTCGGCCACGTATTTCATCACCCGCTGTTCTCCCGCCAGCTTGTCCAGATACCGGTAGACGGTGGTGGGGTTGGTGCGCTGGCCGGCGGCCTCCAGGTGGGAGACGATGTCGGCGGCGCTCACCGCCCGTCGGCGGTTCTCGGTGAGATAATCCAGAATGAGCTGGCGGGTGTGGGTGTTGTAGCTGCTGCTGCGGGCCATGGGATGGTACACTTCCTTTGCGTTCGATCGAGGTTTTGGGGGTAAGTTCTGCGTCATTTTAGTATAGCATCCCGGCCAAAAAGCGCAAGCGGAAAATCACGCCCCAAAACTCCGGATAGAAAAACTGGGCAAAATTGAAGAAAAAAAGGCAAAATTTTGTATAAAACGTGGAAGGAAAGTGAAACCCGTTCCGAAACCTTGTAATCTGGCCCGAAATATGAAATAATAAAACTGTATTACTATTGCCATCGGCCGCGGGTGCGCTGCGCACAGGGCGCAGAATCCCTCAGAGGGCCGGGGCATCAGCGTCCAAAGTCCGGTTTGCAGGGCCGGCATTTCAAGGGAAGGCAGAGAAGAATGAAAGAAAACGAGACCACCGCCAAGCCCAGCTTAAAGCTGCAGGCTTACCAATACCTGAAAACCAAAATTTTGAACTGTGAGTATGCGCCCAGCCAGTTCCTCAACGAACAGAAGCTGTGCGCCGAGATGGGCAACATCAGCCGCACCCCCATGCGGGATGCGCTGGGCCGCCTGGAGCAGGAGGGGCTCATCACCATCCTGCCCAAGAAGGGCCTGATGGTGTCCCCCATCACCGATGAGGACGTCCACAGCATCTACGAAGTGCGGCTTCTGGTGGAGCCCTACGCGCTGCGGATGTATGGCTCCCAGCTTCCGCGGGACCAGCTGGAGCATTTTGTCACCCTGATGCAGCACCCGGAACTGATGCCGGACTTCTGCGCAGGGGATGACGCGTTCCATGAGCTGCTCATCAGCACCCTGCCCAACCGGTACCTCCGGTCGGCCCATGACTCCATCACCGGCCAGAACACCCGGTTCCGGATCATGACCGGCAAGGTGGGCATGATCGGCCAGCGGGACACCTGCGATGAGCATCTGGCCATTCTGGAGCCGGCTCTGGCCGGGGACTGGTCGGCGGCCGCCGACGCCCTGACCCATCATCTGGAGCTGGCCCGGGCCAAGGCCGAAGGAGTCCTGGACCGGATTCACCTCGGCGAATAAGCGACACACCAGGGGACGCCGGCCCGGCGGCAAAGCCGCAGGGGCTGGCCTCCCTTTTTTGCAGCGCGCCGGCGGAAAAACGGCGCGGGGAGAGACTATGCAGACAATCCAAATCGGGCCGGTGACCCTGGCCCACCGGGCGGTGTTCGGGCCCATGGCCGGCTTCACCGACGCCCCCTGCCGGCGGCTGATGGCCCAGCACGGGGCGGGGTTCACCGTCAGCGAGATGGTGTCCAGCCGGGCCCTGACCTACCACGACTACAAGACCCTGAGCCTGGTGAAGGCCGAGCCCAACGGCGCCCCCTACGGGGTGCAGATCTTCGGAGAAGTGCCCTCCATCATGGGCGAGGCTGCCGCCGCCCTGGAGGAATACGACTTCGACTTTCTGGATATCAACATGGGCTGCCCCGCCCCCAAGATCGTCTCGGGAGGCGCCGGCAGCAAGCTGATGCTCCATCCCGAGGTGTGCGGAGAGATCGTGGCCCAGGTGGTGGCCCATACCAGCCGCCCCGTCACCGTCAAGATGCGGAAGGGCTGGGACGCCGACCATGTGACGGCGGTGGAGTGCGCCAAAGCCTGCGAACAGGCCGGCGCGGTGCTGATCGCCGTCCACGCCCGCACCCGGGAGCAGATGTACACCCCCGGCATCGACCTGTCCATCATCCGTGCAGTGAAAGAGGCGGTGAAGGTGCCGGTGCTGGGCAACGGGGATATCAACAGCCCCGCCGACGCCTTGACCATGATGCAGGAGACCGGGTGCGACGGCGTGATGATCGCCCGGGGCGCTCTGGGGGATCCCTGGCTCTTTGAGCGGGTCAACGCCGCCATCGAGGGCCGCGAAGCGCCCCCCGAGCCCAACCTCCAGGCCCGGATGAACGCCCTCCGCCGCCAGGTGGAGGAGATGGTGGAGCAGAAGGGGGAGCGCACCGCCATGCCCCAGGCCCGGGCCCAGGCCATCCACTATATGAAGGGCCTGAAAGGGGCGGCCGCCCTGCGCCGGGCCTGCTGCCAGCTGACCTACCTGTCCGACCTGGACGAGCTGATCGAGACGGTGTTTGCCGAGCAGCGCCGGGCCGCCGGAGATGAGGAATAACCTTGCGGCAGAGCCGGGTTTATGCTATGCTATAAAACACAAAGCGCCGCAGGGTGCCCGGGGCCGCAGGGCCGGCCGGGAGAATAGGGAAACAGGTGCAAAGCCTGTGCGGGACCGCCGCCGTAAGGGAGGAGCTCCGGCCAACGATGTCACTGCATGCGATCATGCGGGAAGGCAGGCCGGGGCGCTGACGCCCGAGCCGGAAGACCTGCCCTGTCGGTTCATACTGCACGCCCCGGAGCCTGTCCGGCGGCGGAAGGGCAGAACCCGCGCTGCGGACGGACCAAACGCCGGCGCGGAAAACAAGTGCGCTGATTTTTGGAGGGCGGGCCCCGCGGTCTGCCCTTGGAGGAGCTTTGTCTTTGGGATGCCTTTCTCATAAGGGAATTATGAGAGGGGCGTTTTCTTTTTGCAGCGCGGTGCAGTACAGGCGAAAGGAGAAGATCCCATGAAACGCAGAACCTTCCTTGCATCCCTGGCCGCCATGGCCCTGACCGTCCAGCTGGCCGGCTGCGCCGCCGGCACCACCCCGCCGGCCTCCAGCGTCGTCCCCCAGACATCCGCCCCGGAAAACAGCCACTACCCGGTGACCATCACCAACTACAACTACGCCGGCGAGCCGGTGACCTATACCTACACCCAGGCCCCCCAGCGGGTGGTGGCGGTGTACCAGGGCTCCATCGAGAGTATGATCGCCCTGGGCCTGGAGGACCATGTGGTGGCCTCCTATGGCCTGGACAATGAGGTCAAGGCCGAGTGGCAGGAGGGCTTTGCCCAAATGAACTACCAGGCCGATGTCTTTGCCCCCGACAAGGAGACGGTGACCCTGCTTCAGCCCGACCTGATCCTGTCCTGGGGGTCCTTGTTCAGTGAGAAAAACCTGGGTGATACCGCCGCATGGAACGCCAAGGGAGTGGGGACCTACATGAACAGCAACACCTGCCCCGGCGGCTCCCGCACCCTGGAAAACGAATACACCGACCTTCTGAACCTGGGCAAGATCTTTGACGTGGAGGACCGGGCCGAGGCTCTGGTGGCCGAAATGCGCCAGGAGATCGAGTCCACCCTCCAGGCGGTGGAGGGCCGCCCGGCGGTGCGGACCGCCGTGGTGGAGCCCATCGGCGGGACGGTGACCAATTACGGGGCCAACACCCTGGCAGGGGATATGGTGACCCAGCTGGGAGGCCAGCTGGTCCAGCCCGAGGGCAGCGAAATGAGCAAGGAAGCCCTGGTCACCGCCGACCCCGAGGTGATTTTTGTGGTGTATATGGCCTATTCGGGGGAGGACCCTGAGACGGTCATGGCCAGCCAGCTGGCGGCCATCACCGAGGACCCCGCCCTGGCCAGCCTGTCGGCGGTGCAGAACGGCCGGGTGTACCCGGTGATGCTGGGGGATATCTATGCCGCCGGCCCCCGCACGGTGGACGGCATCCGCACCATCGCCGCCGGCCTGTATGGGGATGCAGCCTGATGGCCCGCCGGAGCTTTCGGCCCGCCTTCGGGCTGACGCTGGCCCTTCTGGGAGCGGCGCTGCCTTTGTCTTTTCTGGCGGCGGTGTGCATGGGCACCAACCCGCTGCCCGCCGGCCAGGTCTACGCCGTCCTCCGGGATGAACTGGCCTGGAAGGTGCTGGGCCGGCCCATCCCGGAGGGCTGGGGTCCCGGTACCCCCATCCACGACGTGGTGTGGCTGATCCGGCTGCCCCGGCTGGTGCTGGCCGCGGCGGTGGGATGCTGTCTGTCCCTGTGCGGCGCGGTGATGCAGGCGGTGGTCCAGAACCCTCTGGCTGACCCCTATGTGCTGGGGATTTCCTCCGGGGCGTCGCTGGGGGCCTCCCTGGCCCTGCTGCTGGGGGTGGGCGCTGCCTTTGGAGAGAATTTTGTGGGCGTCATGGCCTTTCTGGGGGCCATGGGGGTGTCGGCGGCAGTGGTCCTGCTGGCCAACGCCGGCGGCCGGCCCAGCACCGTCAAGCTCCTGCTGGCCGGGGCGGCCCTGTCGGCGGTCTGCGGGGCCTTCTCCAACTTCCTGATCTACCAGGCCGGCCCCGACCGGGCCGCCAGCCAGATTGTCCGCTGGACCATGGGCAGCCTGGCGGGGGCGTCCTGGCCGGTGAACGGCGTTTTGCTGGCTGCCGCCCTGGGCGGCACCGCCTTTTTCCTCACCCAGTGCCGCCCCCTCAATCTGATGCTGCTGGGGGAGGACACCGCCCTGACCCTGGGGGTCTCCCTGCGCCGCCGGCGGATGGTCTACCTGGCGGCGGCCTCCCTGCTGGTGGGATTGTCGGTCTGGGCGGCGGGAATCATCGGCTTTGTGGGCCTGGTGATTCCCCATCTGGTGCGGCTGGCCTTCGGCAGCGACCATCGCCGCCTGATTCCTCTGTCGGCGCTGGGCGGGGCGCTGTTCCTGCTGTGGGCCGACGTCCTGTGCCGGGTGATTCTGCCCGGCAACGAGCTGCCGGTGGGCATCCTGACCGCTATGCTGGGCGCCCCGGTGTTTTTGGGCCTGATGGCCCGCAGCCGCTATGGTTTTGGAGGGCCCAACCCATGAAACTGGAAACCAAAGCCCTCCGCGCCGCCGCCGGCGGCCGGGAAATCCTCCACGGCATCGACCTGACCGCCCACACGGGGCAGTTTGTGGGATTGATCGGCCCCAACGGCAGCGGCAAATCCACCCTCCTCAAGTGCATTTACCGCACCCTTGCGCCCACCGGCGGGGCGGTATTGCTGGATGGCCGGCCCCTGCAGGACTACACCCTCCGCCAGTCGGCCCAAAAGATCGGGGTGGTGGCCCAGCACAATGCCTATGCCTTTGATTTCACGGTGGAGGAACTGGTACTGATGGGCCGTGCGCCCCACCAGAAACCCCTCCAGCGGGACACCGCCGCCGACCGGCAGATAGCTGCCGACGCCCTGGCGGCGGTGGGAATGGCCGGCATGGAAAAACGCAGCTTCGGGACCTTGTCGGGCGGGGAGCGCCAGCGGGTGATGCTGGCCCGGGCCCGGGCCCAGCAGACCCAGTGCCTTTTGCTGGACGAGCCCACCAACCACCTGGATATTCAGTATCAGCTGTCCATGATGGAGCTGGTGCGGGGTCTGGGCCTGACGGTGGTGGCGGCGCTGCACGATTTGAATTTGGCGGCGGCCTATTGCGACTGGCTGTACGCTTTGAAGGACGGGGCCCTGGCCGGCAGCGGCACGCCCCGGGATGTACTCACCCCACAGCTGATCCGGCAGGTCTACCATGTGGACGCCCGGGTCACCGAAATGGACGGCCGGCCCGCCATCTGGTACCGGCCCATGAAAGGAGCCAACCCATGAAACAAGCCCTTATCTGCGTCAGTTTTGGCACCACGGTGCCCTCGGCCCGCCAGGAGATCGAGGCGGTGGAACAGGCCCTGTCCGCCGCCGCCCCGGAGCGGGTTATGGTCCGGGCCTTCACCAGCGGCATGATCCGCCGGGTGCTGGCCGGGCGGGGCCAGCCGGTGCCCAGCCTGCCCGAGGCATTGGAATCGCTGCGCCGGGACGGGGTGGAGGATGTGTTTGTCCAGCCCACCCACTTCCTCTGCGGCGTCGAATATGATAAACTAAGGGCCGAAGCCCTGTCCGCCGCCTCCGGCTTTGCCCGGCTGCGGGTGGGCCGGCCCCTGCTGGCCTCCACCGAAGACCTGCGGGCGGTGGCCGCCATGGTGGCGGACCGTTTTCCCGCCGAAACGGGCCGGGCGGTGGTCCTGATGGGCCACGGCTCCACCCACTTTGCCAACGTGGTGTATCCGGCCATCCAGACCATTTTTGAGCTGGCCGGCCGGCCGGATATCCGCGTGGGTACGGTGGAGGGCTGGCCCACCCTGGAGGAAGTGCGCGAGACCCTGCGCAGTATGAAGGTGGAACGGGTCCACCTGGCCCCCCTGATGCTGGTGGCCGGGGACCACGCCCTCAACGACATGGCCGGGGAGGGCCCCGACAGCTGGAAAACCCTGCTGGAGCAGGACGGCTATGCCGTCACCGCCACCCTGGAGGGTCTGGGCCGCCGGGAGGAGATCCAGGCTCTGTATGCCGCCCACCTGACCCAGGACCTGAACTAAACGCATCCGCAAGGAGGAACAGGCCGTGGCCTTTGAACATTACATCCGCAGCGGCCAGAAGATGCTGCGCTGCGGCTATACCACCGGCACCTGCGCCGCGCTGGCGGCGTCGGGGGCGGCGCGGCTTCTGCTGCTGGGTGAGACGCCCGAAACCCTCTCTCTGCCCACCCCCAAGGGCTGGACGGTGGAGGTCTGCCCCGAGGGCCTGGCCCGCACGAAGGACGGGGCGGTCTGCTCGGTCCGCAAGGACGGGGGCGACGATGCCGACGTCACCCATGGAATGCTGGTGACCGCGCTGGTGCGGCGGACGGAAGAACCGGGCGTCCGCATCGACGGCGGGGAAGGGGTGGGCCGGGTCACCCGGCCCGGCCTGGACCAGCCGGTAGGGGCCGCCGCCATCAACCATGTTCCCCGGCAGATGATCGCCCAGGCGGTGGAAAACGTCTGCCGCGAGGCGGGCTATGCCGGCGGGGTGGAGGTGATTGTCTCCATCCCCGGCGGGGAGGAGCGGGCCAAACGGACCTTCAACCCCCTGCTGGGCATCGAGGGCGGCCTGTCGGTGCTGGGCACTTCGGGGATCGTGGAGCCCATGAGCGAACAGGCCATTGTGGACACCATTGCGGTGGAGGTGCGCCAGGCCGCCCAGACCAGCCGCCGGCTGATTCTGACCCCCGGCAACTATGGGGCGGACTTCCTGGCGGCCCACGGCCTGGACGGGCTGGGCGTGCCGGTGGTGCGGTGTTCCAACTTCATCGGGGACGCCCTGGACATGGCCGCCGCCGAGGGCTTTGCCCAGGTGCTTCTGGCGGGCCATATCGGCAAGCTGGTCAAGCTGGCCGGGGGGATCATGAACACCCACTCCCGCCAGGCCGACGGCCGCTGTGAGCTGTTCTGTGCCCATGCGGCGGTGGCCGGGGCCAGCCGGAGCCTCTGCGCCCGGCTGATGGAGGCCGCCACCACCGACGCCTGCATTGCCCTGCTGGAGGAGGAAAACCTCCGTCCGCCGGTGCTGGCCAGCCTCACCGCCGCCGCCCAGCGCCATGTGGAGCGCCGGGCCGCCGGCGCCTATGAGGCGGGGGTCCTGCTTTTTTCCAACGTATACGGCACCCTGGGGGTCAGCCCCCAGGCCGAGGCCATCATCCATAGCTGGAGGGAAGAACATCATGAACAATAAAGGTACACTCTACGGGGTGGGCGTCGGCCCGGGGGACCCCGAACTTCTCACCCTGAAAGCGGTGCGGATCATCGGGGAATGCCCGGTGATTGCCGCCCCCCGCACCGCCGGGGGCAACCAGATCGCCCTGGACATCGCCCGCCAGGCGGTGGACCTGGAGGGAAAAGAAATCCTTCCCCTGGATATCTCCATGTCCCCCGACCCGGCCAAGCGGAAAGCTTCCTATGACGCGGCCATGGCCCTGGTCCGGGACCGGCTGGAGGCCGGCCGGGATGTGGCCATGCTGAACATCGGGGATGTGTCCATCTACGCCACCTGTTCCTACCTCATGGAACACCTGGCCGAGGAGGGCTTTGCCACCGCCCGGGTGGCGGGAGTGCCCAGCTTCTGCGCGTCGGCGGCCCGGCTGAACATCAGCCTCACCGAGATCGACACCCCGCTGCACATCATTCCCAGCGGCCAGGAGGAAGATCTGGCGGCGGCCCTGGACTGGCCCGGCACCAAGATCCTGATGAAGAGCGCCCGCCGCCTGCCCCAGGTGCTGAACACCCTGGAGCAGAAGGGCCTGTCGGACCGCAGCGCCCTGGTGGCCAACTGCGGCCTGCCGGGGGAGCTGGTGCTGCCCAGCCTGGACCAGGACGCCGTCCGCGCCCTGGACGCCGGGTACTTTGTGACCATCGTGGTCAAGGAGGGGTGAGAAGATGGTACATTTTGTGGGAGCAGGGCCGGGAGCCCCCGACCTGCTGACCCTGCGGGGGGCCAAACTGCTGGGCGAAGCAGGCTGCATCATCTACGCCGGCAGCCTGGTGAATCCGGCCCTGCTGGAGATGGCGCCGGAGGGCTGCCCCATCTACAACAGCGCCGAAATGACCCTGGAACAGGTTCTGGACACCATCCGGGCCGCCGAGGCCGACGGCCGGGACACCGTCCGGCTCCACACCGGGGACCCCTGCGTCTATGGGGCTATCCGGGAACAGATGGACGCCCTGGACGCCGCCGGCATCCCCTGGGACGACACCCCGGGGGTGTCCAGCTTCTGCGGGGCGGCGGCGGCTCTGGGGGCAGAATACACCCTGCCGGGGGTGAGCCAGAGCGTCATCATCACCCGGCTGGCCGGCCGGACCCCGGTGCCTGAGAAAGAAAGTCTGGCCTCCATGGCCTCCCATGGGGCCTCCATGGTGCTGTTCCTGTCGTCGGGGATGCTGCCCCAGGTCCAGGAGGAGCTGCTGAAGGGGGCCTATACCCCCGACACCCCCGCTGCCATCGTCTATAAGGCCACCTGGCCGGAGGAAAAAATCGTCCGGTGCACCGTGGGCACCCTGGCCGCCAAAGGGGCCGAGGCCGGCATCCGCAAGACCGCTCTGGTGCTGGTGGGGGGCTTTTTGGGGCAGGGGGGCTATGAGCGGAGCAAGCTCTACGACCCCTCGTTCACCACCGAATACCGGGAGGCCTCCCTGTGAGGCTGTATTATCTGGCCTTCAGCGCCCGGGGTCTGGCTCTGGCCGAAACCCTGGCCCGCGCCCTGGGCGGGGAGGCGGTCCGCTGCGGCGGGCCGGTGACCCTGGCCGGCTGGACGGCGGAACATTTTGCCTCCGGGGCGGGGCTGGTGTATGTGGGAGCCTGCGGCATCGCCGTCCGGGCGGTGGCCCCCCACCTGGTTCATAAGGCCGAGGACCCCGCCGTGGTGGCGGTGGACGAGCAGGGACACTTTGCGGTGCCCCTGGTGTCGGGCCATCTGGGCGGGGCCAATGCCCTGGCCCGGTCCATCGCCAAAGTCTGCGGCGCGGTGCCGGTGCTGACCACCGCCACCGATGCCGGGGGACTGTTCCCGGTGGACGACTGGGCCCGGGCACAGGGCTGCGTCATTCCGCGGCCCGAAACCATCAAGCACTTTTCCGCCGCCATCCTGGCGGGGAAAACCTGCCGCATCTACAGCGACTGGCCCATCGCCGGCGCACCCCCCGCCGGGGTGGAGCGGACGGAGGACAAGTCGGCCTGCGACGCCGCCGTCACCCTCACCGACCCCGGCCCGGGCCCCCTCTGGATTGCCCCGCGGGCCGCTGTGCTGGGGATGGGCTGCCGCCGGGGCGTGCCGGTCCAGCGGTTGGAACAAGCTGTGCAGCAGGCCCTTGCAGCGGCCGGCATCCCGGCCCAGGCGGTGGCTATGGTCTGTACCATTGACCTCAAAGCCCGGGAACCGGGGCTTTTGGACCTCTGCCGGGCCCACGGCTGGCCATTGCGGACCTTTTCGGCGCAGCAGCTGGAACAGGTGGAAGGAACCTTCACCCCCTCGGCCTTTGTGGCCCGGACGGTGGGGGTGGACAACGTGTGTGAGCGGGCCGCTGTGCTGGGCGCAGAGGGCGGGCCGCTGCAAATACCCAAACAGGCCGGGGACGGCGTGACGCTGGCCCTGGCCGCAAAGGCTTTTGAGCCGGATTGGAAGTGGATGGAATGAACAAAGTCTATGTAGTGGGCCTGGGGCCCGGCAGCGCATTGGGAATGACGGCGGCGGCCCGTGCCGCCCTGCAGGAGGCGGATGTCATCTGCGGATACACGGTGTATCTGGACCTGGTGGCCCCCCTGTTCCCGGGCAAGGAGATGCGCTCCACCCCTATGACCAAGGAGATCGACCGGTGCCGGATGGCGCTGGAGCTGGCCGCCGAGGGCCGCACAGCGGCTCTGGTGTGCAGCGGCGATGCGGGGGTGTACGGCATGGCCTCCCCCCTGCTGGAACTGGCGGGGAACTATCCCATGGTGGAGGTGGAAGTGGTTCCCGGTGTGACGGCGGCCCTGGCCGGGGCGGCGGTGCTGGGTGCGCCCCTGGGGCATGACTTCTGCACCGTGTCCCTGTCCGACCTGCTGACCCCCTGGGAGATGGTGGAAAAGCGGCTGCGGGCCGCGGCGGCGGGGGATTTTGTCCTCTGCCTGTATAACCCCGCCTCCCACCGGCGGAAAGATACCCTCCGCCGGGCCTGTGAGATCCTGCTGGATGCAGGCCTGCGCCCCGACACCGCCTGCGGCTGGGTGCGGAACATTGCCCGGGGCGGCCAGACCGCCCGCCTGCTGACCCTGGAAGAACTGCGCAGCGCCGAGCTGGATATGTTCACCACCGTCTTTGTGGGCTCCTCCGAGACCCGGGTCCAGAACGGACGCCTCATCACCCCGCGGGGGTACCGGAAATGACCGGGATTGCCGTATTCAGCGGCACCACCGAGGGGCGGACCCTCTCCCATCAGCTGGCGGCGGAAGGGATACCGGTCACCGTCTGCGTGGCCACCGAATACGGCCAGATCCAGCAGGGGGAAGCCCCAGGCATCACGGTTCATACCGGCCGGCTGGACCCCGCCGGCATGGCGGCTCTGGTGGCGGGGGCGGCCCTCTGCGTGGACGCCACCCACCCCTACGCCGCCCAGGCCAGCGCCAACATCCGGACGGCCTGTGAACAGGCCGGGGTGCCCTGTCTCCGGCTGCTCCGCCCCGCCAGCCCTCTGCCCGAGGACGCCCTGACCGCCCCTGATGCGGCTTCGGCGGCCCGGCTGCTGGCCGGCACCCAGGGAAATATCCTGCTGACCACCGGGGCCAAGGAGCTGGCGGTCTTTGGGCCTCTGGGAGGCCAGCGGCTGATCGCCCGGGTCCTGCCCAGCCATGAGGGGCTGGACGCCTGCGCGGCGGCGGGCATCCCGGCCCGGAACATTGTAGCCATGCAGGGGCCCTTCACCCGGGAGATGAACGAAGCCCTTTTGCGGCAGTTCTCGGCCCGGTATCTGGTCACCAAGGACGGCGGCGAGGCCGGAGGCTTTGGAGCCAAAGTGGAAGCCGCCCGGGCGGCGGGGGCCGCCCTGGTGGTGATTCGCCGTCCTGCCGACGGCGGCGCATCCTATGAGGAAGTATTGGACCAATGCAGAAAGGCGGTGGCATCATGGAACAGGTAACACTGGTGGGAATGGGGGCTTCGGCCGCCACCCTCACCGCCGAGGCCGCCCGGGCCCTGTCTGAGGCGGTGCGGATTGTGGGGGCCAGGCGCCTTTTGGACGCCCTGCCCCAGGACCTGACCGCCGAGAGGGTCGCCGCCGCCCGGGCCGATGAGGTGCTGGCGGCGGTGCTGGATTCCCCGGGGCCCTGCGTGGCCCTCTACAGCGGGGACACCGGGTTTTACTCGGGGGCGGCGGGCCTGCTGGAACGGCTGGCCCAGAGAAACATCCCTGCCCGGGTGCTGCCGGGACTTTCCAGCGTCCAGCTGCTGGCCGCCCGTCTGGGCCGCCCCTGGCAGGACTGGAAACTGGTGTCGGCCCACGGCACCGCCTGTGACCCGGTGGCCGCCGTCTGCGGCGGCCAGCCGGTGTTCTTCCTCACCGGCGGAAAGGACACCGGTCCCGCCGACCTCTGCGCCCGCCTGGCTGAGGCCGGGCTGGGAGATTTGCCGGTGACGGTGGGGGAGAACCTGGCCTGTCCCGGCGAGATCATCACCGCCGGCACGGCCGGAGAACTGGCCGGCCGGACCTTTGGCCCCCTGGCGGTGCTGCTGGCGGAACCGGCGTCCCGGGCCCCGGCCCGGACCCCCGGCTGGCCCGACGAGACCTTTGTGCGGGCCGAGGCCATCCCCATGACCAAACAGGCCGTCCGGGCCCAGGTGCTGGCCAAGCTGGCCATCCGCCCCGGGGAGACGGTCTGGGACATCGGGGCCGGCACCGGCAGCGTCAGCCTGGAGCTGGCTTTTGCCAATGGCGGGGCCCCGGTGTGGGCGGTGGAATGCCTGCCCGAGGCCTGTGACCTCATCCGGGAGAACCGCCGCCGTCTGGGCGGCTGGAACGTCCGGGTGGTGGAGGGCCGGGCCCCGGCGGCGCTGGCGGGCCTGCCCGCCCCCGACGCTGTCTTTATCGGGGGCACCCGGGGAGAGATGGGGGAGATTCTGGCCGCTGTGTATCGGTCGAACCCCGCCGCCCGGGTCTGCATCACCGCCGTGACGGTGGAGACCCTGGCCTCGGCCGTGGCGGCCCTGACGGCTCTGGGCCGGACGGTGCAGGTCAGCCAGATTGCGGCCTCCCACACCGGGAGCGGAAAAGTCCATCTTCTCCGGGCCGAAAACCCGATTTTCATTCTCACCGCACAGGATTAAAGGAGGGCTGCGGCCATGGAAAACCCAAAGATTCCCCAGCTGATGGCGGCGGCCATGGCCTCGGGCAGCGGCAAGACCACAGTGGTCTGCGCCCTGCTGCGGGCGCTGCGGCGGCGGGGGCTGGACCCCTGCGCCTTCAAGTGCGGCCCCGATTACATCGACCCCATGTTTCACCGGGCGGCTTTGGAGGTGCCCAGCTGCAACCTGGATCTGTACCTCACGCCGCCCCAGCGGCTGCGAACCCTCTATGAGGCCCGGCTGGCGGGCCGGGGCGCGGCGGTGGTGGAGTCGGCCATGGGGTACTACGACGGCGCAGGCCTCACCGACGCCGCCAGCGGCTGGCAGGTGGCGGACACGCTGGATTTGCCGGTGATGCTGGTGGTGCGGCCTGGGGGCGCCAGTCTGACCCTGGCGGCCCAGATCAAGGGATTGCAGGCTTTCCGGCAAAATAGTCACCTGGCGGCTCTGCTGCTGAACGACTGCTCGGCGGCCTATGCCGCCCGGCTGGCCCCCCTGCTGGAACAGGAGACCGGCCTGCCGGTGGTGGGCTGCCTGCCCCGGCTGGAGGCCGCCCAACTGCCCAGCCGCCACCTGGGCCTGTACACCGCCCAGGAAATTCAGGACCTGACCGGCCGTCTGGACGCCCTGGCGGATGCTTTGGAGGCCAACGCCGACCTGGACAGGCTGCTGGATCTGTGCCGCCGGCCGGCGCCGGCCAGCGCGCCCCAGCCTCTGCCCCCGGTGCGGACCCAGATTGCGGTGGCCCGGGACGCGGCCTTCTCCTTCTGCTATCCTGAAGGGCTGGAAGCCCTGCGGCAGGCGGGGGCGGAGTGCGTCTTTTTCAGCCCCATGGCGGATGCGGTCCTGCCCGAGGCCGACGGCCTCTATCTGCCCGGCGGGTACCCTGAGCTGCACGCCCGGGCCCTGAGCCAAAATCAGTCCATGCGCCGGGCCATTGCGGAGGCGGTGAAGGCCGGTATGCCCACCGTGGCCGAGTGCGGAGGCTTTCTCTACCTGGGCCAGAGCCTGGCCGATGAGGCCGGGACGGTGTGGCCCATGGCGGGGGTATTGCCCGGAGAAGGAATCCGGGTGGGACGGCTGGTGCGGTTCGGTTATGCGGCCCTCACCGCCCGGGAGGACAGCCTTTTGTTCCGGGCGGGGGAGACCGCCCCGGCCCATGAGTTCCATCACTGGGACTCCACCCGGCCGGGAGAGGCCTTTGAGGCCCAAAAGCCGGATGGCCGCCGCTGGGCCTGCGGGTACAGTTCCCCCAATCTGTACGCCGGATTCCCGCATCTGTACTTTGCGGGCCAGCCCCGGCTGGCGGAACGGTTTGCCGCGGCGGCAGCCTATCGAAAGGGAAGGTGAAGAAAATGGAACAGTTGGAGCACATCGAAACCCTGCTGGAACGAGCCTCGACCCCGGCGGACGAGACCGCCCGGGCGGCGGCCCATCGGCGCTGGGCCAGCCTGGCCCACCCGCTGGGCAGTCTGGGCCTGCTGGAGACCATGCTGGAAGATGCGGCAGCCCTCACCGGCAGCGCCGACCTGTGTTTTGACAAGAGGGCGGTGCTGGTGCTCTGCGCCGACAATGGAGTGGTGGCCCAGGGGGTTACCCAGACCGGGCCGGAGGTCACCGCAGCGGTGGCCCGGGGCTTTGCAGCGGGGGAGAGCCCAGTCTGCCGGATGGCCCACGCCGCCCGGTGCGCCGTGGTGCCGGTGGACATGGGCATTCTGAACTTTCCCCCCACAGAGGGGGTGCTGTCCTGCCGGGTGGGCAACGGCACCGGGGATATCACCTGCGGCCCGGCCATGACCCGGGCCCAGGCGGAACAGGCGGTGCTGGCCGGGGCGGCCCTGGTGGCCCGCCAGGCGGAGGCCGGAGTGAATCTTCTGGCCACCGGCGAAATGGGCATCGGCAACACCACCACCTCGGCGGCGGTGGCCTGCGCTCTGCTGGACCGTCCGGCGGAGGACTTTGTGGGCCGGGGCGCCGGCCTGTCGGACGCCGGCCTGGCCCGCAAGCGTGTCGCCGTCCGGCGGGCGCTGGAAGTCAACCGCCCCAACCCCGCCGACCCCCTGGACGTGCTGGCCAAAGTGGGCGGCTTTGACCTGGCGGGCCTGTGCGGCGTCTTTCTGGGGGGCGCGGCGTACCGGGTGCCGGTGCTGGCCGACGGTCTCATCAGTACGGTGGCGGCTCTGTGTGCGGTGCGGCTGTGCCCCGGCGCAGCCAAGGCGGTGTTTGCCAGCCATGTGTCGGCGGAGCCGGCCGGCCGTGCGGTGCTGGACGCTCTGGGCAAACAGCCACTCATAACCGCCGGGATGCGGCTGGGAGAGGGAACCGGCGCGGTGGCCTCCATCCCCCTGTGGGATATGGCCCGGGCGGTCTACGCCGAGAGCTACAGCTTTGACCAGTGCGGGGTGGAGGCCTACCAGCCCCAGGGAGAAGGTGTGTGAGATGCTGACGCTGGTGATTGGCGGGTCGGCCTCGGGAAAAAGCGAATACGCCGAAAGCCTGGTGCTGGCGGCGGGGCCGGGGCCCCGGTACTACCTGGCCACCATGGAGCCCATGGACGGCGAGTGCCATGCCCGGATTGACCGCCACCGGCTCATGCGGGCCGAGAAAGGCTTTGTGACGGTGGAGCGGTACACCGGCCTGGCGGGATTGACCCTGCCCGGGCCGGGCGGGACGGTGCTGCTGGAAGATCTGGGCAACCTGGCGGCCAACGAGCTGTACAGCCCGGCGGGAGCCGGCCCGGAAGGGGCACTGGACGCCATTCTGGACGGAATCGAACATCTGCGGGTGCGGTGCCGCGCACTGGTGGTGGTCTCCAATGAGATCTTTGCCGGCGGGCGGGACTACGCCCCGGGAACCGGGGACTATCTCAGCCTGATGGCCCGGGCGCACCGGGCGCTGGCGGCCCGGGCTGACCGGGTCTGCGAGGTGGTCTGCGGGCTGCCGTATTACTACAAGGGGGCAGAGGAATGAACAAGGAAACCATGGAAAAGGCCCGGGAAAAAATCCGGGCAGGCTGGGCGCGGGGAACGGCCCGGGTGAAAGACTGGACCGAACGGGCCGGCGCAAAGATGCCGGGCCGGCTGAAAATCATGGGCCAGACGGTGTCGGTGGCCTTCGGGATGTTCTCGGCGGTGCCGGTGCCCCAGCCCATCTGGAATGAACAGAATATGCGGTACGCCCTGTGCGCCTTCCCTCTGGTGGGGGTGGTGTGCGGCGCGGCTGCCGGGATCTGGGGCTGGCTGGCGGCCTCGCTGGAACTGCCGGTGCTGCTGCGGGCGGCGGTGTTCTGCCTTCTGCCGGTGTGGATCACCGGCGGGATTCATCTGGACGGCTACGCCGACACCTGCGACGCCCTGGCCAGCTACGGCGACCAGGAAAAACGCCTTTCCATCCTCAAGGACTCCCACTGCGGGGCCTTTGCGGTGATCCGGCTGTGCAGCTGGTTTGTGCTGAGCTTTGCCCTGTGGGGAACCCTGCCCCTGACCCCCAAGGCGGTGGGCTGCATGCAGCTGGGCTTTGTGCTGGAACGGGCGATTTCGGGCTGGGCGGTGGCCGCCCTGCCGCTGGCCAAACACAGCGGCCTGGCCTATACCTTTTCCACCGCCGCCGACCGCAGGCGGGTGAAAGCCATCCTCACCGGGGTGATCCTGGTGGTGTCCATGATCCTGGTGGGGGCCGGGGGTGCCTCGGGCTGGGCGGTGCTGGCCGCCGCCCTGGCGGCCCTGGGCCGGTATACCGTGGTGTCCCGGCGGGATTTCGGCGGCATCACCGGGGACCTGGCCGGATGGTTCCTCCAGCGGTGTGAACTGTGGATGCTGGCCGCCCTGACGGCGGTGCAGCTGGCGGGCCTTTGAGGCCCGCAGAGAGGGGGAACGGGTAAAATGATGCTGATTACCGGCCCGCTCTGGAGCGGGAAGCGGGCGTTTGCCTGCCGTGTGCTGGGCTGTACCCCGGAGGAACTGTCCTCCCGCGCCGTCTGGGATGCCCAGGACCTGGCGGCAGACTGCGAGAATCTGGAAGCCCTGGCGGAAGAATTGTCCGCCCGGGAGGTGGTCCTGATGACCGAGGTGGGGGCCGGCGTGGTGCCGGCCGACCCCGCCCAGCGGGCCAGCCGGGAAGCGGCGGGCCGCCTGGCCTGCCTGCTGGCGGCCCGGGCCGACTGCGTGGTGCGGGTGTTCTGCGGGCTGCCGCTGGTATTGAAAGGAGAGTGTGCACTGTGAAAATTTATTTGCTGCGCCATGGCGTGACCGAGTACAATACCCAGAAACGCTATCAGGGACAGCGGGATATCCCCCTGTCCACCAAAGGCCGGGCCATGCTGCGCCGGGCCGATTTTGACCCCGAGGTGGTCTATGTCAGCCCCCTGACCCGGGCCCGCCAGACCGCCAGGATTTTGTTCCCGGAGGCCCGCCAGGTGGTGGTGCCCGATCTGCGGGAAATGAACTTCGGCACCTTTGAGGGCCGCAACTACATCGAGATGGAGCAGGACCCCGACTATCTGGCCTGGGTGGCCTCCAACTGTGAGAGCACCTGCCCCGACGGCGAGCGGAAAGAGGACTTTTCGGCCCGGGTCTGCGCGGCCTTTGCCCGTCTGGTGGACCAGGCCTTTGCCGAGGGAAAGGACCAGCTGGTGATTCTGGCCCATGGCGGCACCCAGATGGCCTCCATGGAGCGGTACGCCCTGCCCCGCAAGACCTACCATGAATGGTGCGGCCCCAACGCCGGCGGCTTTGTGCTGGAAGGGGACGCCGATACCTGGCAGAAGGAACACCATCTGCGCTGTCTGGGCACCGTCCAGTATACCCGCCCGGAGGCTGAATGCTGACGGCGCTGGCGGTGCTGGGGGGCTTCGGGCTGGATTTGCTGCTGGCCGACCCGGCCTGGATGCCCCACCCGGTGGTGCTGATGGGCAAAATCATCGCCCGGCTGGAACAGCTGCTGCGGCGGATTTTTCCCGACACCCCCGCCGGACAGCAGATGGCGGGGCGGGTGCTGGCGGCGGTTCTGCCTCTGGGCACCTGGGCCGTCACGGCGGCGGTCTGCGCCCTGGCTTACCATATCCACCCGGCTTTGGGCTTTGGGGTGGAGCTGCTGTGGTGCTGGCAGGCGCTGGCCCTGCAGGGGCTGGCCGACGAGAGCAGCCGGGTCTATCCGCCCCTGAAAGCCGGGGACCTGCCGGCGGCCCGGCGTCAGGTGAGCCGGATTGTGGGCCGGGACACCGCGGCCCTGTCGTCGGAAGGGGTGGCCAAGGCCGCCGTGGAGACGGTGGCCGAGAACTTCTCGGACGGGGTGCTGGCGCCGCTGTTTTACCTGCTGATCGGGGGCGCGCCCCTGGGCCTGGCCTATAAGGCCGTCAACACCATGGACAGCATGGTGGGCTACAAAAACCAGCGGTATCTCTACTTTGGCCGGGCGGCGGCCCATCTGGACGACGCGGCCAACTGGATTCCCGCCCGGCTGGCGGCCCTGGTCTGGATTGCGGCCTCGGCCCTGGCCGGCTTTGACGCCAAAAACGCCTTCCGCATCTGGCGGCGGGACCGCCGCTGCCACGCCAGCCCCAATTCGGCCCAGACCGAATCGGCCTGCGCCGGAGCCCTGGGGGTCCAGCTGGCGGGCCCGGCCTGGTATTTTGGGGAATATTATGACAAGCCCACCATCGGCGACCCCGGCCGCCCGGTGGAGCCGGAGGACATCCTCCGGGCCAACCGGATTCTCTACCTGGCGGGATTCCTGGCTCTGGGTCTGGGTTTGGCCCTCCGGCTGGGTGTGTGGTTTGGGCTGAGGTGGTGGCTATGAAGCAGAATGTGACGCTGACCCACGGTGGGGACTGGGCGGGCTTTGCGGCCCAGTACGGCCCCGACGCCCCGCTGCTGGACTGTTCGGCCAATGTCAGCCCGCTGGGCCTGCCGGAAGGGGTGGCCCGGGCTTTGACCTCCTGCGCCGGCCGGTGCACCCGCTACCCGGACCCCCTCTGCCGCGCCCTGCGGGAGGCCATCGGCCGGGCGGAGGGCCTGCCGCCGGAATGGATTCTCTGCGGCAACGGCGCCGCGGATGTGATCTGGCGGGCGGCGCTGGCCCTGAGGCCCAAGCGGGCCCTGGTGACCGCCCCCACCTTTGCGGAATATCAGGAAGCCCTGGAACAGTCCGCCGGCTGCCGTGTGGAACATTATTTCCTGCGGGAAGAAAAGGACTTTGCCCTGGACGAGGGGATTCTGGAGGCCATTCGCCCCGGGGTGGAGATGGTCTTTCTCTGTGAGCCCAACAACCCCACCGGCCGCACCACCCCCCGGCCCCTGCTGGAACGGATTCTGACTCGCTGCCGGGAGGTGGGGGCGGTGCTGGCCCTGGACGAGTGCTTCGGGGATTTTCTGGCCGACCCCGACGCCCATACGCTGAAAGGCAGGCTGAAGGATTTTCCCAACCTGCTGATTTTCAAGGCCTTCACCAAGATTTACGGCATGGCGGGGGTGCGGCTGGGCTATGCTCTGTCCGCCAATGAGGACCTGCTGGACCGGATGCGCCGGGCCGGCCAGCCCTGGGCGGTGTCTACCCCGGCCCAGGAGGCGGGTCTGGCCGCTTTGAACGAAACGGCCTATGTGGAGCGGGTGCGGGCCCTGATCGGGGCCCAGCGGCCCCGGCTGGCGGCGGGCCTGCGGGCTTTGGGCTGCCGGGTGGTGGAAGGCGAGGCCAACTACCTGCTGTTCCGCTGCGAAAAGCCCCTGATAGACCCTCTGCGGCAGCGTGGGATTTTGCTGCGCAGCTGCGGCAATTATCAGGGCCTGGACGATGCATGGTACCGGACGGCGGTCCGCACCGGGCCGGAAAATGACCGCCTGCTGGCGGCTTTGAAGGAGGTGCTGGGATGAAAAAGACCCGCTGCATCATGGTGCAGGGGACCATGTCGGGGGCAGGCAAAAGCCTGCTGTGTGCAGCCCTGTGCCGGATTTTCCATCAGGACGGGCTGCGGTGCGCCCCCTTCAAGAGCCAGAACATGGCCCTGAATAGCTACGTCACCCGGGACGGCCTGGAAATGGGCCGGGCCCAGGTGGTGCAGGCCATGGCCGCTGGGGTGGAGCCGGATGTGCGGATGAATCCCATCCTGCTGAAACCCTGCAGCGATGTGGGCAGCCAGGTGATTGTCAACGGCGAGGTCCGGGGCCAGATGCCGGCCCGGGAGTATTTCCGGTACAAAAAGCAGCTGGTGCCCGAGATTCTGGCGGCCTATCACAGCCTGGCGGAGGAAAACGACGTCATCGTCATTGAGGGGGCGGGCAGCCCCGCCGAAATCAACCTCAAGGCCGACGATATCGTCAATATGGGACTGGCCAGGCTGGTGGATGCGCCGGTGCTGTTGGCGGGAGACATCGACCGGGGCGGGGTGTTCGCCCAGCTGTACGGCACGGTGGCCCTGTTGGAACCGGAGGAACGGGCCCGGGTCAAGGGCCTGATTATCAACAAATTCCGGGGCGATGTGGAAATCCTGCGCCCCGGCCTGGCCCCGCTGGAAGAAAAGACCGGGGTGCCGGTCATCGGTGTGGTGCCCTATGTGCGGATCGAGATCGACGACGAGGACTCTCTGGCCCCGTCCCTGGGCCGCACCGAGGCCCACAAGCCTCTGGACGCCGCGGTGATCCGTCTGCCCCGGATCTCCAACTTCACCGACTTTTCCCCCCTGGAACAGCATCCGCTGCTGGGGGTGCGGTATGTCAGCGGCCCCCAGACGCTGGGCCGGCCCGACGTGGTGATCCTGCCCGGGACCAAGAGTACCCTGGACGACCTGGTCTGGCTGCGGGAGAACGGCCTGGAAGCCGCCATCCTGAAACTGGCCGCCGCCGGCGTGCCGGTGATGGGGATTTGTGGCGGGTATCAGATGCTGGGCCGCACCCTCTCCGACCCCGAGGGCACTGAAGGCGGCGTTCCCGGGGCGGTGGTGCGGGGTCTGGGCCTGCTGCCGGTGGATACAGTGTTCTGTGCCCAAAAGACCCGCACCCGGGTGGAAGCCCGGGCCCTGGCAGGGCCCTTCGCGGGGGCCCGGCTGGAGGGCTACGAAATCCACATGGGCCGGACCCGGGTGGACGGGGAACCCTTCTGCCGCCTGGAAGACGGCCGGGCCGAGGGCTGTGCGGCGGGCCATGTCTACGGCACCTACCTCCACGGCCTGTTTGACACCGGCGAGGCCACCGCCCGCCTGGCGGACCTCTTGTGCAAAACCAAGGGCATCGACCCGGCCGGGGCGGCGCCTTTGTCCCACCGGGCGTTCCAGGAGCGGGAATTTGACCGCCTGGCCGAAGCGGTCCGGGCCGCGCTGGACATGGATGCCATTTATCGAATGATGGAGGGCTGACAATGGAACTGGGAATGGTACACCTCTACTGGGGAGAAGGCAAGGGAAAGACCACCGCCGCCATGGGCCTGGCCCTGCGGGCCCTGGGCAATGGATGCCGGGTGGTGGTGGTGCAGTTTTTGAAAGGCGCCGACACCGGCGAAATCCCTCTGCTGCGGCAGCTGGGGGCTGAGGTTTACCGGGGCAAGGCGGGGCAGAAGTTTGTCTTTCAGATGAACGATGCCGAAAAAGCCGCCACCCGGGCCCTGCAAAATGAGAATCTGCGGGCCGCGCTGGCCCGCCCGGCGGACCTGCTGGTGCTGGATGAGGCCTGCGCCGCCTGGGAACTGAACATGGTGGACCGGCAGCTGCTGGAACAGGCGGTGCGGGAACGTCCGGCGGGGCAGGAGATTGTCCTCACCGGCCGCAAGCCCGCCCCCTGGATGGAGGAGCTGGCCGACTATTCCACCGAGATGCACTGCTGGCGCCACCCCTACGAAAAAGGGGTCAAAGCCCGGAAAGGGGTGGAATTTTGAGCGAACAAACCCATAAACTGCCCGGCGACATCGAGCGGACCAGCCTGGCCATCATTGCGGAGGAGCTGGCCCAGCGGGGTCTGACTCCGCCGCCTGAGAATGAGGCGGTGGTCCGCCGGGTGGTCCACGCCACGGCGGATTTCGAGTACGCCGAAAACCTCCGGTTCACCCCGGAGGCAGTCCGGCGGGGGGCGGAAGCCCTGGCCGCCGGTGCAGTCATCGTCACTGACACCAATATGGCCCTGGCGGGGGTGAGCAAGCCGGCCCTGGCCAAACTGGGCGGGGCGGCCTTCTGCTATATGGCCGACCCGGCAGTGGCAACCGCCGCCAAAGAGGCGGGCACCACCCGGGCGGTGGCGGCCATGAAGTATGCCGCCCGGCAGCATCCGGGGGCGGTGTTTGCGGTGGGCAACGCCCCCACCGCCCTCTTTGCCCTCTGCGACGCCATGGAGGCAGGGGATTTCCGTCCGGCCCTCATCATTGGGGTGCCGGTGGGCTTTGTCAATGTGGTGGAGAGCAAGGAACGGCTGATGTCCCTGTGCGAAAAGCTGGGGGTGCCGGCCATTGCCGCCATGGGCCGCAAGGGGGGCAGCAGCGTGGCGGCGGCCGTCTGCAACGCCCTGCTGTATACCGCCGCCGGCCAGCTGGACCCCGCCGCCCGGGGCTGGCAGGGCTGAGGAAACGGGAAAGGAGTTGTTTCCAATGGACGAGCAAGCCGCGCGCTGGCCGGTGCTGAACCGGGACCAGATCAAGTACATCGCCATGTTCACCATGCTGCTGAACCACATCGCCAATATCTTTCTGGCCCCCGGCCTTCTGTATGAGGTGATGGTGGACATCGGCTATTTCACCGCGCCGGTCATGTGCTGGTTTCTGGTGGAGGGATACGGCTACACCCGATCCAAGAAAAAATATGCCCTCCGGCTGGCAGGGTTCGCCCTGCTGTCCCAGCTGCCCTTCAGCCTGGCTTTCAGCCAGGGAACAGACATCCAGTTCCAGGGTCTGAACATGCTGTTCACCCTCCTGATCTGCTTTGGCCTTCTGGAGGTGCGGGAGCGCCTGGCCCCCGGCCTGCGGCGCAAAACCGCCCTGACGGGTCTGGTGCTGCTGTCCTGCATCTGCGACTGGGCTTTGCTGGCTCCCTGCTACACCCTCCTGTTCGCCTGGGCCAGGGGTTCCCGCCGGCGGACCATCCAGGCCTTTGGCTGGGCCACGGTTCTCTTTGCCGCCATGGGCCTGCTGAGCCAGACCGGACCCTGGGGCGCCCTGGGGGTGGTGCTGGCAGGCTTTGTCATCCTGTGCCTCTACAACGGCCGGCGGGCCGAGAAAGGCCGCCGGTTCGCCCAGTGGTTTTTCTACCTGTTCTACCCGGTTCACCTGTTGGTGCTGGGCCTGATCCGCCTCGCCCTGCTGTGAAGCCCGGGAACATCCCCTGAAACCAGAAAAATCCGCATCCCTCCGGCCGAAACGGCACAGGAAAGATGCGGATTTCTTTTTATTCAGAAAAAAGGGAACAGGCGCTTACTTGGCCACCTTGGACAGAGCGTCGTTCACGGCGTCAATGATGCCCTGGCTGGAGAAGGATGCGCCGGCAGCCAGATCCACGTCGGTGGACTGGGCCTTGATGATGGCGTCGGGGATGGTCTCAAAGGCGGGGTCGGACACGCCGGCGGTCTCGCCGTGGGACAGCACTTCGATCTTGCTGATCTTGTCGCCGTCCATGGTGACCTTGACCTTGATGGTGCCGCCAAAGCCTTCGCCCTCACCGATGTACTCGTTGTCGGCCAGAGCCTCCTCGGCGGTGTTCTCAGCCGGGGCGGCATCCATGTAGCCGAAGTGGATGTTCAGCAGCTCGGCGGTCTTGCGGGCCACGTCGGCGCTGACGCCGCCGCAGCGGGCCATACGGCGGGGATCGCTCATCTCGGTGATGCCGGCGGCGTTCATAAAGGCGGTGACGCTGTCGGAGCAGTTCACGGTCTTGGCGATGGTGGGGGTTTCGGCCGTGATCTCAGGCTGATAGATGGGGAGATTGGTGGAGGTGTACCAGCTGAACAGCTCCTTGGTGATGGCCGAAGCATCCTCCGGAGAGCACATCAGGCCGATGACGGCGGCTGCGCCGCCCAGAGAGCCGCAGAGGGTGCCGGCGCCGTAGCCTGCCTTGCCGTTGACGAACATCTCGGCGGGGATGGCAGTGTAGGGGAAGCCGACCTTTTCCTTCAGCTCGGTCAGCAGAGCGTTGGACACTGCAAAGCAGCAGCCGTTCTGATAGAAGCTCTCATAGCCCAGCTCCTGCACCCGGTCCAGATCGAATTCACAGGAAGGATAGGGATGGGCCGGAATGGTGGCTTCTGCGGCAGCAGCGGTGGCCGTGGCCTCAGAGGACGCGGCAGAGGATGCTGCGGTGGAGCTGGCGGCGGGCTGAGAGCAGCCGGTCAGACCGAGCAGAGCCAGGCCGCCCAGGGACAGGCCGGTCTGCTTCAGGAACGTTCTGCGGGTTTCCAACTTGGACATGATACAATCTCCTCCATATAAGTCCATGAAAGCCATAAAAGCCAGAGACTTTCGTGTGAGTCAAAGGCTTTAGTGATATTATACGCTTTCGGCGGTGATTGTCAAATAATTTTCAAACAAATGGATGATGTATTCTACCAGCGTCTCCGGCTCAGTCTTTTTTGCGGATTTCAAAGGGCAGATCGTAGAGTTTTTCCTGCCGCAGGCAGCGGAATCCGGTGTCCCGCAGGTCTTTGCGGATGGTGATGGAGTTGAGGCAGTCATAGCCCAGACGGCGGTACAGCCGGATGGCGCCTTCGTTCCGGGCGACGGCCTCGATGTGGACCGCGTCGGAATAGACCTGGACCATCTCCTCTGCCTGACGGATGGTCTCGGTGCCGATGCCCTGGTTCTGCCAGGCGGGCAGGATGAACAGCTCCTCCAGCCAGTCGATGGGGCCGCCCCGACTGCCCAGATGGAGAAAGCCCACCACCTGACCCTGGCACTGGATCAGATAAAAGGCGTGGCCGTCGCCGGTCCAGGCCTCCAGGTCCCGGGCGGCCTCCTCGGCGGTCTGCTCCACATAGCTGTGGTGCAGCCAGAAGGCCTGGATCAGGGAGAGGGCGGTGTCGGTTTCATTTTGGTAGGGTTTGAGCTGGATGACAGCGGACATGATGGGCCTCCTTGGGGTTCACGGGAAAAAGAACGACAAAAAAGCCCCGCAGGCCGAAACCTGTGGGGCGATTGGAGCGGGTAATCGGAATCGAACCGACCTCCACAGCTTGGAAGGCTGTTATACTAGCCGATGTACTATACCCGCATGTGTGAGTAGTATTTTACCACACTTTTTTCAAAAAGTCCAGAGCGAAAAATGAAAAATCCTGCTTTACACCGGCCCGGCTTTCCGGTAAGATAGGGGAAAGGAGGGGTGTTCCATGTCCGATGCAGCCCAGCAGATCCGCCAGAAACTCTTTGCCATGCAGGATGAGAGCTATCGGGCCTTTCAGTGCAGACTGATGCCCACCGTTCCGCCCGAAAGGGTGATCGGGGTTCGGATTCCGGCTCTGCGGGCCCTGGCCAGGGAGCTGGCCGGCACCCCCGAAGGGGAGGCCTTTCTGGGCCGGCTGCCCCACGCCTACTATGAGGAGGACAACCTCCACGGCTTCCTTTTGGAGCGAATCCGGGACTACGACGCAGCCCTGGCGGGGGTGGAGGCCTTCTTGCCCTACATGGACAACTGGGCCACCTGCGACACCACCAGCCCCAGGGTGTTCGCCAAAAACACCGACCGCCTGCTGGAACCGGTGCGGCGGTGGATGGATTCCGACCGGGTCTATACCGTCCGCTATGGTCTGGGGATGCTGATGCGCTATTATTTGGACGATGGGTTCCGGCCTGAGTACCTGGAATGGGCGGGGGCAGTGGATTCGGAGGAGTACTATGTGCGGATGATGGTGGCCTGGTTCTTTGCCACCGCCCTGGCCAAACAGCCCGAGGCCGCCTGGCCCTGGGTGGCCGAACCCTGGCTGTCCCCCTGGGTCCGGGCCAAGGCCATCCAGAAAGCTCTGGAAAGCCGCCGCATCACCCCGGAACAAAAACAGGCCCTCCGGGCCCTGCGGGACAGCCTCTGAGGGCCATTTCCCGGGGAAATAGCCGCCCCCGTTCCCTGGCACGAGCCTTTTGGCAAATACCCGGCGGCGGAAGATGCTTTTCCTGTTTACTTTGGGCCGGTTTTATTGTAAAATAGGCACAATGAGAATCTTAATTTGCGCGGAGTGATAAATTGTATGGCACTGAAATATAATCGTATTCTTCTCAAAATCAGCGGCGAGGCTCTGGGCGGCGACAAGGGCTCGGGCTTTGACGAGGCCGCCATGGACTCCATCTGCGGCGGCGTCAAGAAGGCCTATGACCTGGGCGTCCAGATCGGCATTGTGGTGGGCGGCGGCAACTTCTGGCGCGGCCGCACCAGCGGCAAGATGGAGCGCACCCTGGCCGACAAGATCGGAATGCTGGCCACCGTCATGAACGCCCTGGCCGTCTCGGACAAGCTGGCCCAGCTGGAGGTTCCCGCCGAGGTCTTCACCTCCATCGAGATGCCCAAGGTGGCCCCGGTCTTTGACCGCAAGGCCGCTCTGGACGCCATGAACGCCGGCAAGGTGGCTATTTTCGGCGGCGGCACCGGCAACCCCTTCTTCTCCACCGATACCGCCACCGCTCTGCGGGGCGTGGAGGTGTCCGCCGATGTGATGTTCAAGGCCACCATGGTGGACGGCGTCTATGACAAGGACCCCCACAAGTACCCCGACGCCAAGAAGTACGATACCCTCACCTTCACCAAGGTGCTGGAGGATCAGCTGGCCGTCATGGACGGCACCGCCGCCACCCTCTGCCGGGAAAATCACCTGCCCATCCTGGTGTTTGACCTGGCCGACCCCGACAACATCGCCCGGGCTGTCCAGGGCGAAAATGTGGGCACTCTGGTCTACGAGGAGTAACCCGGCGCTATACTAATCTGAAAGAACTTGCTCTCTCCGTCCGGGCCCCGGCCCGCGGGGCGAGCCGCGGCGAAGAGCTTTTCGCCGCAGCGCGATGCTGGAATCAGGATCAGACTGGGCGCGCAGCCCGGCAGGATTACGATAACGAACAGGAGATAGACGACTATGAGCAGCAATACCAAGGTGTTTGAGGACAAGATGAAAAGCGCGGTGGAGCATCTGGAGCGGGAGCTGGCCGCTGTCCGCGCCGGCCGGGCCAACCCCGCCGTCCTGGATAAGGTGACGGTGGACTACTATGGTTCCCCCACCCCCATCCAGCAGGTGGCTTCGGTGGCCGTCAGCGAGGCCCGCACCCTGACCATCACCCCGTGGGACCGCTCTCTGCTGCGTCCCATCAGCAAGGCCATCCAGGCCAGCGACGTGGGCATCAACCCCATTGACGACGGCCAGACCATCCGCCTGAACTTCCCCGCACCCAACGAGGAGCGCCGCCGCCAGCTGGCCAAGGACGTGGCCAAGATGGGCGAGGAGGCCAAGGTGGCCATCCGCAACGTCCGCCGCGACGCCATGGATAAGGCCAAGGCCATGAAGAAGGCCGGCGAGCTGACCGAGGACAGCCAGAAGACCATGGAAGAAGATGTCCAGAAGGTCACCGACAAGTTCATCAAGCTGGTCGACAAGGCAGTCGAGGAAAAGCAGAAGGAAATCATGTCGGTCTGATCGATCACAAGCAAAGGAACAGGAGGTGCCGTGTGCTGGGAGGTGCGCGGCACTTTTTGCGATAACCGGCCGGGGAAGTGCCGGCCGGGACAGGAGGTTGAAACAATGCCGCAGCATCCCGATTCATTTGCACGCGGGCTGTCGGTGGGAATCATCATGGACGGCAACGGCCGCTGGGCCAAAAAGCGGGGCCTGCCCCGCACCGCCGGCCATAAAAAGGGCGCCGAGGTGTTCCAGCAGATCGCCGATTACTGCGACCAGCTGGGCCTGGCGTCGGTGTATTTCTATGCCTTTTCCACCGAAAACTGGAAGCGCCCCGCCGACGAGGTGGGGGCTATTATGAAGCTGCTGGGGGAATATCTTATCAAGGCCTTTGATTACAAGAGCCGCAACAATAAGATTGTCTTTCTGGGGGACCGCACGGCCCTGGAGCCCCGCTACCAGAAGCTGATGAACGAGATCGAGGAGGGCACCGCCGACCGCACCGGCATGGTGCTGAACATCGCCGTCAACTACGGCGGCCGCCAGGAGATTGTCCGGGCGGCCCAGGCCCTGGCCCGTCAGGCCGCCGCCGGTCAGCTGGACCCCGCCTCCATCACCGAGGAAATGCTGTCGGCCCATCTGTATACCGCCGGCCAGCGGGACCCCGACCTGATCCTTCGCCCCAGCGGGGAGAAGCGGCTGTCCAACTTCATGCTGTGGCAGGCCGCCTACTCCGAGCTGGTGGAGATGGACGTCCTCTGGCCCGACTTCACCCCGGCCGACCTGGACGCCGCCATTGAGGAGTACAACCGGCGCTCCCGCCGGTTCGGCGGCATCTGACCGGGGACACCCCGAAGTAAGGAGAAACGATGAAAACACGAGTGATTACAGCCCTGGTGGGCATTGCCGTCCTGGTTCTGGTCATGCTGACCTTCAACACCATGGTGTTCAACCTGGTGGTGGCCGCCGTCGCCCTGATTGGAATGCACGAGGTCTACGCCGCCCTGGGTTTTGACCGGAAGGACTGGCTGCTGTACGCCGTTCTGGTGCCCTACACCCTGCTGGTGATGCTGTCCAGCTACCGGGTCGCCCGGGGAATGGTGATGGCGGTTTCCTTCGCCCTGATGCTGTTCTACTGCATCTATCTGGTGGTGCGCAACGGCAGCGTCAGCTATCAAAAAGTCAGCGGCCTGGTGCTTTTTTCAGGGATTATCCTGTTCTGCTTTTACTCCCTGATCCACCTGAAGATGCTGCTGCCGGTGGAGGAGTACAGCTACGACGCCATCTTCTTTATCCTGCTGATCCTCTGCTTTGCCTGGGGCGGGGATACCTGCGCCTATTTCGCCGGCCGCGCCTTCGGCAAGCATAAGCTCTGCCCCAAGGTCAGCCCCAAAAAGACGGTGGAGGGCGCCATCGGCGGCGTGCTGGGCACCATGCTGTTCGGCGTCATCATCACGGTGATTTACTCCCTGCTGGCTGACCGCACCGAGGCCTTTACCCGCAGCAACATCGGCGTGTCCATGTACGTCATCATCGCCCTGCTGGGCGTGGTGGCCGCGGTGCTGGGCATTTACGGCGACCTGTTCGCCAGCGTGGTCAAGCGCCAGTGCGGCATCAAGGATTACGGCACCATCTTCCCCGGCCACGGAGGCATCCTGGACCGGTTTGACAGCGTCATGTTCATTGCGCCCTTTGTGTCCATGGTGATTACCGCCGTGTTCTACCGCTGAGGCGCTCCAAAAGGAAAGAAGGCTCCTATGGCAAAAAAGATTACTCTGCTGGGCTCCACCGGCTCCATCGGCACCCAGAGCCTGGACGTGGTCCGGGCCGAGGGCTATGAGGTGTTTGGCCTGTCGGCCCACAGCCAGGTGGATCTGCTTCTGCGTCAGATCGAAGAATTTCACCCCCAGGTGGTCTGCATGACCAGCCTGGACGCCGCCGATCGGCTGGACGCCGCCCTGGCGGGCCGCGCCGGCGCACCCCGGCTGCTGCGGGGCCCCGAGGGCCTGCGGGAGCTGGCCGCCCTGGACGGCCCCGATGTGGTGCTGAACAGCGTGGTGGGCATCGCGGGCCTGGGGGCCTCCCTCAGCGCCATCGAGAGCGGCCACGACCTGGCCCTGGCCAATAAGGAAAGTCTGGTCACCGGCGGCCACCTGGTCACCCAGGCGGTGGAGCGCTGCGGCGTCAAGCTGCTGCCGGTGGACAGCGAGCACTCGGCCATCTTCCAGTGCCTGCAGGACACCGAGAGCGCCAAATCCCTCACCAAAATCCTGCTGACGGCCTCGGGCGGGCCCTTCTTTGGGATGACCACCGACCAGCTGCGTGGCAAGACCAAGGCGGACGCTCTCCGCCATCCCAACTGGAATATGGGGGCCAAAATCACCATCGACAGCGCCACCCTCATGAACAAGGGCCTGGAACTGATCGAGGCAGTGTGGCTGTTCGGCCTGCCCCCCGAGAAAATCCAGATCGTGGTCCAGCGCCAGAGCATCATCCACTCGGCGGTCCAGTTCAGCGACAACTCGGTGATTGCCCAGCTGGGCGTGCCGGATATGCGCATCCCCATCCAGTATGCCCTGACCTGGCCCCGCCGCGGCGGGCCGGTGGCTCCCGAGCTGGACTTTGCGGCCCTCAAGGTGCTGACCTTCGATGTGGCCGACGAGGAGACCTTCCGCTGCCTGGCGGCCTGCAAAAAGGCCATCGCCAAGGGCGGCCTGGGCCCCTGCGCCGCCAACGGCGCCAACGAGGAGGCCGTCAAGCTGTTCCTGGAGGATAAGATCGGCTTTCTGGATATCGGCCGCCTGGTGGAGGCGGTGGTGGACAGCGACCGCTTCGGCGGCAGCTATACCCTGGCGGATGTGTACGAGTGCGACCGGATGGCCCGGGCCTTTGTCCACAGCCACCTGTAAAAACTGAGAGCCCCGGCGAGAGGGGGCAGGCGGCGCGGGGCGCCGCAGAGGGAAATCTATGTCAATGCTGATAACCTTTCTGGCGTCTGTGCTGGTGTTCGGCGCGGTCATCGCCATCCATGAGCTGGGGCACTTCGGCGCCGCCAAGCTCTCGGGCATCCAGGTGAACGAGTATTCCATCGGAATGGGCCCGACCCTGTTCAAAAAGATCATCGGGAGTACCCAGTACACCCTCCGGCTGCTGCCCATCGGCGGCTATGTGGCCATGGAAGGAGAGGGCAGCCCCGAGGCCAACGCGGCCCAGCGGGAGCGGGACGGGGAGGACCAGGAGGAAGAGGAGGACCTGTGCCCCATTCCCCCTGAGCTGCGCACCGGCATTCCCTTCCCGGAGGCCGCCATCTGGAAGCGGGCCCTGGTGATGGTGGCCGGCCCCCTGATGAATTTTGTGCTGGGATTTGTGGTGCTGCTGGGGCTGATTTCGTTCCGGTCCGACCCCATCGCCAGCCGGGTCATCTACAACATCGCCGACGGGGCCCTCTGCGGCCAGACCGGCCTGCAGGCCGGGGACGAGATTGTGGCGGTCAACGGCCGGCGGTGCTTCATCGCCAACGACATCCTGTACGAACTGGTCCGCACCCAGAACACCCAGGCCGACTTCACCGTCCGCCGGGACGGCAAACTGGTTCAGCTGCAGGGGGTTCAGTTTGACAGCTACACCGATGAAAACGGCAACAGCCGGATGGATATCGGTTTCACCGTTTACGCTTTGGAAAAAACGCCGGTCAATATACTGAAAGAGACCTTCAACAGCGAGCTCTATTATGGGCGGATCATTTTCACATCCCTCATCGACCTGCTGCGGGGCCGGGAGAGCATCAACAACCTGTCGGGCCCGGTGGGCATTGTGTCCGCCATCAGCCAGGCCGCCAGCTATGGCCTCACCGACCTGCTGGAGCTGCTGGTTCTCATCACCGTCAACCTGGGCGTCCTTAACCTGCTGCCCATTCCGGCGCTGGACGGCGGACGTCTGGTCTTTCTGGCGGTGGAGGCCGTCCTCCGGCGGCCTGTGTCCCAGCGGGTCCAGGAAAATCTCACCCTGGCGACCTTCATTCTGCTGTTCGGCCTGATGATCTTCGCCACCTACAACGACGTGCTGCGTCTCATCACCGGCGCCTGACCCATCAACAGGAGGTATCCCCATGCGCCAGCTCAAGCGTGAAGTTAAAATCGGCAATCTCACCATCGGCGGCAACCACGCCATCGCCGTTCAGACCATGCTCAACGTCCCCGTGGAGGACATTGAGGGCAACGTGGCCCAGGCCAAACGGTGCGAGGCGGCGGGCTGCCAGATTCTGCGGGTGACCTGTCCCACCCCCGCCGACGCCAAGTGCATCGAGGCGGTGAAAAAGGCGGTGAATATCCCCATCGTGGCGGATATTCACTTTGACTACCGGGCCGCTCTGGCCTGCGCCGCCGTGGGCGTGGATAAAATCCGCATCAACCCCGGCAACATCGGCGACGACGACCGGGTAAAGGAAGTGGTCCGGGCCTGCCGGGCCGGAAACATCCCCATCCGCATCGGCGTCAACGGCGGCAGCCTGGAAAAGCACATCCTGGCCCAGTACGGCGCGCCGGTGCCCGAGGCCATGGTGGAGAGCGCCCTGTACCATGTGCGCCTGCTGGAAAAGTTTGATTTCCACGACATTGTCATCTCCATCAAGAGCTCCAACGTCCCCCGGATGATGGAGGCCTACCGCCAGCTGTCGGCAGTCACCGACTACCCCCTCCACGTGGGAGTCACCGAGGCCGGCACCTACCAGATGGGCCTGCTGAAATCCGGCATGGGCATTGGCGGGCTGCTGCTGGAAGGCATCGGCGACACCATCCGGGTGTCCCTGGCGGCCGAACCCGAAAAGGAAGTGGAGGCCGGCTACAACATTCTGCGGGCGGTGGGGTTCCCGGTGGCGGGCCCCGAGGTCATTACCTGCCCCACCTGCGGCCGCACCCAGTACCCCTGCACTGAAATCGCCAACGAGGTGGAGCGCCGGCTCCAGGGCTACAAAAAGCCCATCAAGGTGGCGGTGATGGGCTGTGTGGTCAATGGCCCCGGCGAAGCCCGGGAGGCCGATATCGGCATCGCCGGCGGCAAGGGCGAGGCCCTGCTGTTTGTCCATGGCGAGCCGGTCCGCAAGCTGACCGGGGACAATATCCTGGACCAGTTCATGGAGGAGGTCTATAAACTATGAGAGAAGCTGTGACAGCCCTTCGGATTGCTCCGGCGGCCCCCGCCCAGGTGGCCCCCATGCTGGCCCTCTGCCGCGGAGCGGCGGCCCGACCCGACTGCCCCTGGGATGAATGGTACCCCGATGAAGCCACCCTGGCCGCCGACCAGGCCCAGGGTAGGCTTTTTTGCGCCTGGGGGCCGGCAGGGGAATTGATGGGAGGCTATTCCCTGGCCTTTGACCCCGAGACCGACGCCCTGCCCTGCTGGGACCGCACCCTGGAGCCCGCCGGCGAGGTGGTGCGGCTGGTGGTAGCCCCCGCCTGGGAAAACCAGGGCCTGGGCCGGCGCCTTCTGGCCGATGCCATGGCGCGGCTGGCGGCACAGGGATGCCGCAGCTGCCGCATCCTGGTGGGCCGGGGGAATGTCCGGGCCCTGCGGGCGTATGCCGGGCTGGGATTTCGCCGCGCAGGGGAGGCCCGGCTGTACGAAATGGACTTTGACTGCTTTGAAAAAGAGCTGTTTTAGAGGAGAAACGCATTGAAACCACTGGTATCCCAGCTTTGGCCCCAGTTCATGGCCGACCCCGACTTTGCCGCCTGTTTCGGCAGGGTGATTGTGGAGCACGCCCTGATGCTGCGGACCGAGCAAAAGGTGATTTTTACCCTGCAGAGTGCCGCGCCGCTGGACAAGGGCCTGTGTGCGCGGCTTTTGGCGTCTCTGCAGCCCGATTATGAGGGCTATGAGCTGTTGATCCACAACTGCTACCCCTACGCCAGCCTCACCGAGGAGACCCTGCAGGACCTCTTTGAGGAGATGAAAAAGGACAGCATCCCCATCAACGGCTTTCTGGACCGGTGCACCCTGGCTCTGGAGGGCAAACACATCACGGTGGGGGTCCGCAACGGCACCGGTTTTCTGCGGGATTTGGAGTTTGACCGCCTGCTGGCCGACCGGGTGGAGAGCCATACCGGCGAGCGCCCCACCGTGACCCTGGTGTCGGCCGCCGGAGAGGCTGAGCGCCGGGAGCTGGAAAAGAAGCTGGAAGAAAAGGCGGCGCCGCCGGTGGTCCAGTTTGAGGCCAAGCGCACCGGCCCCACCATCCAGGTGGAGGGCCTGGACCTGACCGACAAGCCGGTCCAGATCTTCCACGGCAAGATGTTCAAGCCCAAGGACCTGACCCCCCTGAAAAATCTGGGCGGCGAGGGCGGCAAGTGCATGATCTGGGGCGATGTCTTTGCCACCGAGGTGAAGGGCAGCTTCCGCAAGATGTACAGCGTCTCCATCACCGACTATACCGGCTCCATCAACCTGAAGGTCCGGGCCCAGGAAGGGGAGGACTGCTCCAAGTGGGAGGGCATCAAGAACGGCACCACCCTGCTGGTGCGGGGCGACTGCGCCTACGACAAGTATGAGCACGACTACATCGTCTATCCCTACGACGTCCTGATTGTGGAGCGCCGCCATCGGGAGGACCATGCCCCCCAGAAGCGGGTGGAGCTCCACCTGCATACCAAACTGTCGGCCCTGGACGGCTTCTGTGACCCGGGCGGCATCGTCAAGCTGGCCCATAAGATGGGCCATCCCGCCATCGCCATCACCGACCACGGCGTCTGCCAGGGCTATCCCGAGGCCATGCTGGCCGCCGACGACATCCATAAATCCGACCCCAATTTCAAACTGATCTATGGCTGTGAGGCCTATTTTGTGGACGACATGGTCCCCTGTGTCTACGGCACCCAGGACCAGCCCCTGAAAGGGGAGTTCTGCGTCTTTGACACCGAGACCACCGGCCTGGACCCCGGCTGCGAGTACCTGACCGAAATCGGCGCGGTGCTGGTGCGGGACGGGGAAGTGGTGGACGAGTTCGACACCTTCGTCAAGCCGCCCAAGTCCATCACCCCCAAGATCACCGAGCTCACCGGCATCACCAACGAGATGGTGGCCGACGCCCCCCTGGAAGGGGAGGCGCTGCAGGCGTTTCTGGATTTTGCCGGGGGGCGGGTGCTGGTGGCCCACAACGCCAACGGCTTTGACATCCGCTTTATGCGAGCGGCGGCCAAGCGCAGCGGCATCAAGTTTGAGCCCACCTACATCGACACCCTGACCATGGCCCAGACCATGTACCCCGGCCTCCACAACTACAAACAGGGCACCATCAACAAACACCTGGAGCTGCCCGACTACGAGGCCCACCGGGCCTGTGAGGACGCCGGGGCCCTGGGCCGGATTTTCTGCGTCATGCTGCGGGATCTGGAAGAAAAACAGATCACCGATATCAGCGGCATCAACACCGGCCTGGGCGGCAACCGGGAAGTCCTCAAGAAAAAATACTACCACATCATCCTGCTGGTGAAAAACCAGTCGGGCCTGAAAAACCTCTACCAGATCGTCAGCAAGGCCCATCTGGATTACTTCTTCAAAAAGCCGCGGGTGCCCCGCAGCCTGCTGAACCAGTACCGGGAAGGCCTGCTCATCACCTCGGCCTGCGAGGCGGGCGAGCTGTACCGGGCCATCGTGGACGAGCGGCCCTATGAGGAACTGAAAAAGATCGCGGCCTATTACGATATCCTGGAAGTGCAGCCCCTGGGCAACAACGCCTATATGGTCCGTGAGGGCCGGGTGGACAGCATCGAGCGGGTGAAGGACTTCAACCGGACGGTGATCCGGCTGGGCGAGGACCTGCACAAGCCGGTCATCGCCACCGGCGACGTCCATTTCCAGGAGCCGGAGGACGCCATCTACCGGACGGTGATGCAGGCGGCCGGCGGCTACAAGGACGCCGACCATCAGCCGCCTCTGTACTACCGCACCACCGAGGATATGCTGGCCCAGTTCGACTACCTGCCCCCGGAAAAGGCCCTGGAAATCGTGGTCACCAACCCCAACAAGATTGCGGCCATGGTGGACAACACCGTCCGGGCCATCCCCCGGGGCACCTATCCCCCCAGCATCGAGGGCGCGGAGGAACAGCTCCGTGAGGCAACCTGGAAACGGGCCAAAGAGGACTATGGCGACCCTCTGCCCGATCTGGTGCGGGAGCGGCTGCAAAAGGAGCTGGACTCCATCTGCGGCCACGGATACGCGGTTCTGTACGTCATCGCGGTCAAGCTGGTGGCCTATTCCAACGCCGGCGGCTACCAGGTGGGCAGCCGAGGCTCGGTTGGCTCCTCGGCTGTGGCCCACTTCTCGGGCATTTCCGAGGTCAACAGCCTGCCGCCCCACTACCGCTGCCCCAAGTGCAAGCACAGCGAATTCATCACCGACGGCAGCGTGGAGGACGGCTTCGACCTGCCCGACAAGGACTGCCCCGTCTGCGGCACCCCCATGCTGGTGGACGGCCACGACATCCCCTTTGAGACCTTCTTGGGCTTCTACGGCGACAAGGAGCCGGATATCGACCTGAACTTCTCAGGCGAGTACCAGAGCAGCGTCCACCGCTACACCGAGGAACTGTTCGGCAAGGAGAACGTCTTTAAGGCGGGCACCGTCTCGGGCATTCAGGATAAAACCGCCTACGGCTACGTCAAGCGGTATCTGGAAGAGCGGGGGATGACGGTCAACCACGCCGAGGAAAACCGCCTGACCCTGGGCTGCACCGGCGTCAAGCGCACCACCGGCCAACACCCCGGCGGCATGGTGGTTGTGCCGGCCACCAGTCAGATTTACGATTTCTGCCCCATCCAGCACCCCGCCGACGACGTGGCCGGCGGCCTGCTGACCACCCATTTCGAATTCAAATACCTCCACGACACCCTTCTCAAGCTGGACGAGCTGGGCCACGATATGCCCACCTTCTACAAGTACTTTGAGGAGTATACCGGGGTGCCGGTGGACAGCATCCCCATGAACGACCCCAAGGTCTACAGCCTGCTGACCAGTCCTGAGGCGTTGGGCGTCACCCCCGAGCAGATCGACAGCCAGACCGGCACCTTCGGCATCCCCGAGATGGGCACCAACTTTGTCCGTCAGATGCTGGTGGAGGCCCGGCCCAAGAACTTCTCCGAGCTGATCCAGATTTCGGGCCTGTCCCACGGCACCGACGTCTGGACCAACAACGCCGACGAACTGATCCGCAACGGCACCTGTACCATTGCGGAGGTCATCGGCTGCCGTGACAGCATCATGCTGTACCTGATCCGCAAGGGCCTGGAACCCAAGATGTCCTTTGACATCATGGAGGCGGTCCGAAAGGGCAAGGTGGCCAAGGGCGGCTTCCAGCCCGGCTGGGAGGATGCCATGCGGGAACACGATGTCCCCGACTGGTACATCGAGTCCTGCCGCAAGATCAAATATATGTTCCCCAAGGCCCACGCGGTGGCCTACCTGATGAGCGCCATCCGGCTGATGTGGTACAAACTGTATTATCCACAGGCGTTCTACGCAGTGTATTTCACCGTTCGCGGCGACGACATCGACTATGAGGCGGCTGTGGGCGGCCCCGACGTGGCCCGCGCCCACATGAACGAGGTAAACCGCCGCCTCAAGGAGGAAAAGAACGCCAAGGACGAAGACCTGCTGGTGTCCCTCCAGCTGGTCAATGAGATGCTGATGCGGGGATATGAGTTCCTGCCCATCCAGATCGGCAAGAGCCGGGGCGTCAAGTATGTGCTGGAGGACGACAAGGTCCGGCTGCCCTTTGCGGCCATCAAGGGCCTGGGCGCCAGCGCGGCGCTGGCGCTGGAAAACGTCACCATTCACGGAGAGGACTACCTCTCGGTGGAGGAGCTGCAGCAGGCCGCCGGCGTCACCAGTGCGGTCATCGACCGCCTGCGCCAGGTGGGCGCCCTGGGAGATCTGCCCGAGAGCAGTCAGGTGTCCTTCTTCTGAACCGGGCCCAAAAGCAAACAAAAAACAGCCCGCTCTGCCGGTTTTGCCGGAGGGCGGGCTGTTTGCTTTGATGGGAAAAACGGGGAGGGGATCAGTGGTTATCCAGCCACTCAATCAGGTTGTTGGCAGCGTTCTTGCCGCCCGACACAAAGAGAATGTCCCCTTCCTGGAAAACGGTGTGGGGGCCGACGGTCTCGTTGACCTTGCCGCCGTTCTCGATGGCGATAATGTTCAGGCCGAACTGGCCGCGCAGGTTCACATCCACGACGGTGCGGCCGATCATCTTGGGGGGAACGGCCAGCTTGGAGATGCTCACCCGCTCGCTCAGCTGGACAAAGTCCAGCATGCCGGTGGTCTCCAGACGGTGGGCCAGACGGATGGCCATGTCGTGCTCGGGATAGACCACCTGGGCGCCCAGCTTCCGCAGGACCTGGCCCTGCTCCTCGCTGGCGGCCTTGGCGATGACGTTGGGGATGCCCAGGCTCACCAGGTGCAGGGTGGTCAGGATGGACACGTCCATCTTCTCGCCGATGCAGACCACCGCCACATCACAGTTCTGGATGCCGGTCTCCTCCAGGGTCTTTTTGTCCAGGCCCTTGACCACATAGGCGCTCTCGGTGTAATCCCGCATGATGCGGACCTTTTCCTCGTCCTGGTCCAGAACCACCAGGTCCTCGCCGGCCTCGGCCAGCTCAATGGCCAGGGCCATGCCGAACCGTCCCAGGCCCACAATGCCATAAGACGCTTTTGCTTTCTTCGATTTGCCAAACATGTTGTTTCCTCCTGTCAGCCGATGGCGATGTTGCCCTCGGGGTAGCGGATGCGTTCGCCTTTGTTGAAGTACCAGACCGAGGCAATGGTCAAGGGTCCAAGGCGGCCAATATACATGATGAGGATGGAGACCAGCTTGGACGGCACACTCAGGGATGTGGTGATGCCGGTGGACAGGCCCACGGTGCCGAAGGCACTGGTCATTTCAAACAGGGCGTCCACCATTTCCAGCTGGGGATCAAAGACCATGGTCAGCCAGGTGCCGGTCAGCACCACGCTGACGGCGATTAGGGTGATGACCGCAGCCTTGCGGAAGGCGCCGGAGGGGATGGAATAGCGGAAAGCCTTCTCGCCCCGGTTGGTGGCGGCCGACTTGATGCCCTGCAGCAGGACGAAGAAGGTGCTGGTCTTGATGCCGCCGCCGGTGGATCCGGGGGAGGCGCCGATGAACATCAGCACGATCAGCACCAGCAGGCCGGCGCTGTTCCATTCACCCAGCGCGTAGGTCGAAAAGCCGGCGGTACGGGCCGATACGCTGTGGAAGAAGGCTGCCAGCCAGGTGATGTCCTCGGTCAGCTTGAGCAGCACCGCGCCCACCACGATCAGCACCGCGCTGACCGAGATGACCACCTTGGTGTGCATCGAGAACTTCTTCCAGCAAAAGCGGTTGTGCAGCACATCCCGGATGACCAGAAAGCCGATGCCGCCGAAGATGATCAGCCCGCAGGTGATCAGGTTGAGGGGCACGTTGTCCCGGTAGGGGATCAGGTTCTGGTAGTTGCCCAGGATATCAAAGCCCGAGTTGTTGAAGGCTGCGACCGAGTGGAAGATGCTGATCCACAGCGCCCGCAGGGGCGGGTAATCCTGCACAAAGACCAGAAAGCTGAGCGCCGCGCCCGCGCCCTCGAAACAGAGGGTCATCAGGAAGATGCTCTTGAGGAAGCGGAGGATGCCCTGGGCCGAATCGAGGTTGAGGGCCTCCTGCAGGACGCTGCGCTCCTTCAGGTTGATCTTGCGGCCCATCGCCAGGATGATGCCCGCGCCCACCGAAGTGACGCCGAGGCCGCCCACCTGGATCAGCAGCATCAGGATGAACTGCCCGATGAAGGTGAAGGTGTCGCCCGCGTCGGTGGCGATCAGGCCGGTGACGCAGACCGCGCTCGTCGAGGTGTAGAGGGTGTCGATGTAGGCTACGTCCACGCCTTCCTGTACGCTGAAAGGCATGATGAGCAGCACCGAACCCAGCAGGATCACCAGTGCAAAGCCCAGGGCAATGACCCGCACCGGCGACTGCTTTTTGATGAACTCAAACATAAAATCTCCTTGCTTGCCGTTGCGGCCCGTGCGCCGGGCCGCGCCATTGAAGACTGGGGATCGCGGCTCGAAAGGCCGGTTTGTTCAGGAAACTGACCTGTCGAGTTACCCCATAGTATAGCAGGAAATATCCAAAAGGGAAGAGCCTTTTTTCGCTTTTCTGGAAAAAAGCGGGGTGAAAGTTTTTCGGTTTCCACATTACTGCTTTGAAAAGGGGCCTGTGCCCCCAAAGGCGGGAACACAGGCCCATTTCAAAAAGGCAGGGAGGAAAGCGCGCAGGCTCAGGCGGCCTGCTTGCTCATGCCGCGCTGGATGGCCTTGACGACCTCGACCACCGGGATGACCACGAAGGCGAGGAGCAGGGCGACCAGGTACTCGTTCAGGTCGACGGGGGTGAAGCCGAACATATTGGCAACGAAGGGCACTTCCAGCACGATGGTGGTCAGCACCAGGCTGCCCAGCATAGCGCCCCACAGCACCTTGTTGTGGCTGTGCAGGGTAAAGACGCTCTTGCGCTGGCTGCGCATATTGAAGCTGTGGAAGATCTCGCACATGCTCATGGTCAGGAAGGCCATGGTCATGCCGTCGTCGCTGACGCCGTGGGGCATCTCAAAGTAGCCCACTTCCATGCAGTGGCCGATGATATAGGAGGCCAGGGTGATGATCGCGATCAGCAGGCCCTGGTAGGCGATGTCGAAGCCCAGGCCGCCGGCAAAGATGCCGTCTTTCGAGTTGCGGGGCTTGCGCTTCATGATGTCGGACTCGCCCTGCTCCATGCCGAGGGCCAGAGCGGGGAAGCAGTCGGTGATCAGGTTGATGAACAGCAGGTGGACGGGGTTGAGCAGGGTGAAGCCCAGCAGGGTGGCGCAGAAGACGCCCAGCACCTCGCTCATGTTGGAGGCCAGCAGGAACTGGATGGCCTTGCGGATGTTGGCGTAGATGCGGCGGCCCTCTTCGACGGCGCCCACGATGGTGGCGAAGTTGTCGTCGGCCAGGACCATGTCGGCCACGTTCTTGGTGACGTCGGTGCCGGTGATGCCCATGCCCACGCCGATGTCGGCGGCCTTGATGGAGGGCGCGTCGTTGACGCCGTCGCCGGTCATGGCGGTGATGGCGCCGTTGGCCTTCCAGGCCGTGACAATGCGGACCTTGTGCTCAGGCTGCACACGGGCGTAAACGCCGTACTTCTGGACGGCCTGGCCGATCTCGCTGTCGGGGATTTTGTCCAGCTCAGCGCCGGTGATGGCCTGGCTGGCGTCGGTGATGATGCCCAGCTCCTTGGCGATGGCCACGGCGGTATCCTTGTGGTCGCCGGTGATCATGACGGGGCGGATGCCGGCCTCGCGGCACTCCTGGATGGCGGGCTTAACCTCGGGACGGACCGGGTCAATCATGCCGGTCAGGCCCAGGAAGCACAGATCCTGCTCCAGATAGGCGGCGTCGTTGCTGGAGGGCTTTTCGGTCCAGTCGCGCTTGGCGGCAGCTAGGACGCGGAGAGCCTGGTCGGCCATCTCTTTGTTGGCCTTGAGGATTTCCTCCCGCTTGGCGTCGGTCATGGGCAGAACCTGACCGTTTTCCAGATAGCTGGTGCAGCGCTTGAGGATTTCGTCGGGGGCGCCCTTGGTGTACTGGACAAAGCCCTTGGCCGAAGTGTGGACGGTACTCATCATCTTGCGGGAAGAATCAAAGGGTGCCTCGTCCACACGGGGCTCAGCGGCGGCCAGCTGGTCCTTGGGCAGGCCCTCCTTGGCGGCAAAGTTCACCAGAGCGGCCTCGGTGGGCTCGCCCTCGGCCTCGCCGGCGTCGTTCAGATGGGCGTCGTTGCACAGGGCCATGGCGGTGGCCAGGGGAGCGGTCTCGCCCAGGTGCTGAACCACCGTCATCTTGTTCTGGGTCAGGGTGCCGGTCTTATCCGAGCAGATGACCTGGGTGCAGCCCAGGGTCTCCACAGCGGTCAGCCGGCGGATGACGGCGCTGCGCTTGCTCATGTTGGTGACGCCGATGGACAGCACCACCGTCACAACGGTGGCCAGGCCCTCGGGGATGGCGGCCACGGCCAGAGACACGGCCACCATGAAGGTGGACAGGATCGAGTCCAGAGTGAAGGACCCGGCCACGATCAGGTCAAAGACAAAGATAAACAGGCAGATGCCCAGCACCAGCTTGGACAGAACGCCGCTCAGCTGCTCCAGCTGGCGCTGCAGCGGGGTCTGCTCCTGGTCGGTGTTGGCCAGAGCGCCGGCAATCTTGCCCATCTCGGTGTCCATGCCGGTGCGGGTGATGAGGGCCTTGCCGCGGCCATAGACCACGGTAGAACCCATATAGCACATGTTTTTGCGGTCGCCCAGAGGAACGTCCTCCTGGCCCTTGGCCAGGCCCAGGGCGTCGATGATCTTGTTGACCGGGACGCTCTCGCCGGTGAGGGCGGCCTCCTCGATCTTCAGGCTGGCGCTCTCCAGCAGGCGGCCGTCTGCCGGGACGGCGTCGCCGGCCTCCAGCAGCACCACGTCGCCGGGCACCAGCTCATCGCTGTGCAGGGAAATCTGCTTGCCGTCCCGCAGCACCTTGCAGGTGGCGGCGGTCATGGTCTGCAGCGCTTCGATGGCGGCCTCGGCCTTGCTCTCCTGAAAAACGCCCAGCACTGCATTCAGCAGCACCACGATCAGGATGATGAACACCTCTGCAAAGCTCTCGTGGGAAATAAAGTTGGTCACAGCCGACACGGCCGCCGCGATCATCAGGATGATGAGCATGGGGTCCTTCAGCTGGTCGATGAAGCGCTGGAGCAGGGTGGGCTTCTCAGCGTCCTTGAGCTTGTTGGGGCCGTATTGTTCCAGCCGGGCGGCAGCGTCGGTGCTGCTCAGGCCGTCGGGGCTGGCGTTCAGCTGCTCCATCAGCTCCTGCGGGGTTTGTACATACTCCTGTTTCATTCTCGATATTCTCCCTCCTGGGGTGGATCGGAAAACACATCCACACTGTCTCATTCTGCCCAAAAAGCGCATCTGCCGCGCTGCAGCTGCGTCTTTGGGGCCGAAGGATTCCATGTGTTTGCATTCTCAGACCCGCCCTGATTGTGCGCATGGGGGCCGCCCCGGGGCGCTGCGCCGCAGCAGCGGGCAGCCCGGGACCGTCGGTTTTTTCAGAAAACAAAAAGACCCATGCACTGGATCGGTTTCCGGTGCATGAGTCTCATTCTGATCAAAGCTGCCCGAACTCATTCACAGATGAGTCGTCCTGACGGGCTGGCCTCGCGTTTTCACGCGGAATTACTCCCCCATGTGTACATGATTATAGAGGATGAGGGAAGATTTGTCAATAAGCAAACCCGTTTCTTTGTAAAACAGGCAAGCGCCCGGGCCCGCCGCATTCCCATGCCCGCGGACCCGGAGGCCTGTCCCATAGACAGCCTCCGGCACCGGTCAGGAGGCATACAGCTGCGTCTTACTCGACGCTGATCATATAATAGTAGACAGGCTGGCCGCCGCGGATGTGGCTGACTTCCACATGGCTGGGGCACTTGGCCTTGACGATTTCGGTGGTGCGCTCGGCATCCTCATCGCTGACGTCGCATCCCGAGATGATGGTCACAAAGCTGGAATCCTTCTTGCACATGCTGCGGGCCAGACGGTAGGTGGCCTTGGTCAGGTCGCTGGAAGTGGCCACAATCTTGCCGTTCTCCAGGGACATGATGTCGCCCTTGCGGATGCGGCGGCCGTCGTACTCGCTGTCGCGGGCGGCGTAGGTGATGAGGCCGGTGGAAACGTTGTCGGCGGCCTTCATCATGTTGATGGTGTTGGTCTCCACCGAGGCGGTGGGATCAAAGTTCAGCATGGCGGTGATGCCCATGGGGATGGTGCGGGTGGGCAGGACCACCACACGGCGGTCGGCCAGCTTTTCAGCCTGCTCGGCGGCCATGATAATGTTCTTGTTGTTGGGCAGCACAAAGACGGTCTTGGCCGGCACGCTCTGGACGGCAGCCAGGATGTCCTCGGTGGCGGGGTTCATGGTCTGGCCGCCCGACACCACGGCATCCACCGACAGGTCGGCAAAGACGGCCTTCAGACCCTCGCCGGCAGCCACGGCCACAAAGCCATAGTCACGGCTGGGATCCACGGCGGCGTAGACGAACTCGCTGGCGATGGCGTCGGAAGCGCGCTGCTTCTGCTCGGCCTCGGCCTGCTTCTCCAGGCTCTTGCCCTGCTTCTGACGGGCCAGGAACTGCTCGTGCATGTTCTCGATCTTGAAGTTGGTCAGATAGCCGTACTTGATGGCCTCGGTGAGGATCTTGCCGGGGTCGGCGGTGTGGACGTGCAGATTGATGACGTCGTCATCCTCGATGCAGACCACGCTGTCGCCGTTGGACTCGGCAAAGGCGCGCATCTTGGCGGCGCTGGCGCCGTCGTCCTTGTGGATCAGGAACTGGGTGCAGTAGCCGTTCTTGATGTCCTCCACCTTCATCAGGTCGTCGGTAAAGACGCCGCGGCCGGCGTTGGCGGTGGACAGCTTGGCCTTGTGCTGGGTCTCCTCGGCGGGAGCAATGATGTCCTCGCCGTGGAACACCTTGCCCATGCCCTCAAAGATAATCATGATGCCCTGGCCCCCTGCGTCCACGACGCCGGCCTTCTTCAGGACGGGCAGCAGGTTGGGGGTGTCCTCCAGGGCGCGCTGGCCGGCAGCCAGCACCAGGTCCCACAGCTCGGCCACATCGGCGATCTTGCTGGCCTTGGCCTCCTCGGAGGCGATGCGGGCCACCGTCAGGATGGTGCCCTCGGTGGGCTTCATGACGGCCTTGTAGGCGGCCTCCACGCCCTTCTCCAGAGCCAGGACCAGATCGTCGGCGCCGGCCTCCTTCTTGCCCTCCAGGGCCTTGGAGAAGCCGCGGAACAGCAGGCTGGTGATGACGCCCGAGTTGCCGCGGGCGCCCCGCAGCATGGCGGAAGCGGCGGTCTTGGCGGCTTCGCCCACGGTGCAGTCAGCGCCCAGAGCTTCCAGCTCGCGGACGGCAGCGCCCACCGTCATGCCCATATTGGTGCCGGTGTCGCCGTCGGGCACGGGGAAGACGTTCAGCTCGTCCACGCGGGAGCGCTGGTTGTTGATGTTGTTTGCGCCTGAAATGATGGCGTCACGCAGAATTTTACCACTAATCATTGCTTTTTACTCCTTGTCAGCCCACGGGCGCGCCCGGGGAGTTGTGTTTGGTCAGATCAGGCAATCACGTCGTCCACCGACACGATCACGCGGGCCACGCGCAGGCCGGTGGCATGCTCCACTTCGTCCTGCACGCGATGGGTAATGCTCTGGGCTGCGGTGGAAATGTTCAGCCCATAGCCGACAGCGATGTGGATCTCGATGACCAGACGGCCATTCTCAGGGGTGACACGGACGCCCTTCTCGGCGAAATCCTCGCCGCGCACCAGGCTTTTGACCGTGTCGGCCACCCCGCGGGGCGCCATAGCGGCCACGCCGTAGCAGCTCTTGGCGGCTTCGCCTACCAGCGTCGAGAAGTACTCGGCGGAAAAGCGGACATCGCCCAAGGGAAAATGCGTAGTGATCATAATCGCTCTGCTCCTTCTTATTAAAATTTGAATTTAATAAAGCGTTTTGCGCTTACTCTGCGATGGAAAGGCTGGCCAGCGAATAATACAAATCGCTGACGCTGGACACCACGCCGCTGGTGCGGCGGTTGGAAACGGTGACCCCGCCCCTCCACAGCAGAGGAATATAGGGCATCTGTTCGGCGAAAAGACTCTCGAATGCACCGGCCGTGGAGCTGTCGGCCCGCATCAGGTTGTAGGCGTCCAGCAGCTGCTGGGTGACGGCCAGACCATAGCGGGCGCTGCCGCTCCAGAACGGCGAGAGGTCAATATTATTATACAACTTCATTTCACCGATGTACAGTTCAAATTCGCGGCTCTGAATCATCTGCAGATACGCGTTGAAATCCTCGGCCTGGGTGAGGGTGACTTCGATGCCCGCCTCGGCCCATTGCTGCTGCAGCAGACGGGCCGCATAGACCCGGTCGGCCGAGCTGCCGCACACCAGAATATTGACGCTGGCCCGCTGTCCGGCGGCGTTCTGGTAGTAGCCGGAGGCCTCGTCCAGGGTGTAGCCCAGGGCCGCCATGGCGGCGGGCAGGGCGTTGGGATCGGACTCGGCCGAGATGACCTGCTGGCCCCGGGCGCACTCATACAGCCCGTTGAGGGCGCCGGTGGCGGGGGTGGCGCTGGCGTAGCGATCGGCCAGGTCCTGACGGGACAGGGCAGTGCTCAGCAGGACACGGCCCTGGCTGGTGGAGCACAGGGGATTGTCCGCCGAGCCGTTCACCCCCAGGAACAACAGGGTGTTGGTGCGGAAATAGCTCTCGGAGGTGGCCACCGCCGAGGAGGCGCTCTCCTCCGCCAGATAAAAGCTGATCTGGCCCATGGCCAGCTGGGAGACCAGTTCGGCGTAGTCGCTGACAGGGGTCAGCCAGATGGTGTCGGGCCCCTCTTCCGGGAAGGGCGCCCGGGGATTGGGGGTGAGGGTATTTTCCTCCGCCCCGTAGGTGTAGCGCCCGCTGGGAGTGGGCTGGGGGGAGGCCACCTCGGCCGCCTTCAGGATGGGCAGATCCAGCAGGTAACCGAACAGGCTGTCGGGGGAGGCCAGGGTCAGCACAACGGTGTCGCTGCCCACGGCCTGGGCGTCGGTGAGGCTGGCCAGCCGGCCGGCATAAAAGCCGCTGGCCTTGGCGGCCAGAAGGCTGGCGGCCACGTCATCGGCGGTGATGGGAACCCCGTCGGCAAAGGTGCAGCCGCTGCGCAGCCGGATGGTGACGGTGGCGCCGGTGGACACCACCGACTCAGCCAGCCGCATTTCCAGCTCCATCCGGGGGGAGATGCGGACCAGCTTTTCAAAAACCAGCCCCGCCACCTGTTCGGTGAGGGTGTTGGTGTTCAGATAAGGGTTATAGTTGCCCTCGCTCACCGCAATGGCGAAGCGGGCCGGCTGACTCTGGCTGGCGCCGGACCCGTCCGTCCCCGAGGCTGCGCTCTCTGCCTCCGACGAGGAGGGCTGCAGGACGGCAGGTCGGGAACAACTGGCCAGCACCAGACAGGCCAGCACCGCCGCTGTGCCGCGGCGGACGAAGGAAAACAGGTGCATGGGCTTTCCGGCCTCCTTTGGCAAGATTCGGCGCAGAGGTCTGCTATACTGAACAGGTGAGCAGACGGCGCGCCCAGGGATAACTTTAGTATAGCACAAAACCGCAGCTTGTGCATGGATTTGGCATGGATTTTCGAAAAAGTTGAAGGGCAGTTGTGAATAAAATCTAAAAAATCTGTGCGGAACTTTATTTTGCTGTGCGAAAGTGCTAAAATAGAAAAGAGAAAGGGGGCGGACGCCATGGACGGCACCCCCCTGTGGCCATGCGCCGCAGACAGACTTTATTCAGACCCGGCCAACCGACAATTATACAAGCAGGAGCTTCATCGAAATGAATATTTTGTTTTTCCTGTCCCCCAAACAGGACCTGATGTACGTTTACGACGACTTCACCCTCCGGCAGACCCTGGAGAAGTGGGAGAACAACCGCTATGCATCCATTCCCATCCTGAACCGGAAAGGGGAATATGTGGGCACCCTCACCGAGGGAGATTTGCTGTGGGGGATCAAGCGGTACCACGGCCTGGACATCGAGGGGGCCGAGGATATCCCCATCAGCAGCTTTGAGCGCAAGAGGGATTACCTGCCGGTGACGGTCAACACCAGCATGGACCAGCTGATCGAGGCCGCCATGAACCAGAACTTTGTGCCGGTGGTGGATGACCGGGGCGTGTTCATCGGGATTGTCCGCCGCCAGGCCATCATCCGCTATTGCTACGACAAGTCCCGCCGGTGCGAACAGGCAAACAGCCCGGACCAGAACGCCGGCATGGCGGTCTGCACCGCCCGCAACTGAACAAGATCGCTTCACCCCTGCCGCCCGGCGGGGGCTTTTTTCTGCCCCCGGAAGGTCCATCCCATCAAATTTTGCGCCAAAAGCCGCAGAAAAAACTTGAAAGTACGGTTTATGGGGCTTTTGTTCTGGTATTCTCTTGTCAGGACGAGGGAGGGAACCCTCCCCGAAACATCCGACAGAGAGGAGAGACAGAAGATGAGCGAAATCGAGATCCGGTATGTGGGCGGACATGTGGAGGTATACAGCAGAAATGGGGCGTTCCTCTTCTCTGCCGACAACCTGCGGGAGGCCATGGAGGAGCTGCAGGGCTGAAAAAAGTCCTTTACAAACCGGCAGCAGGGGGGTATAATCTCCCGCGGAGACGTCCCCGCCGGCCCGTTCCGGGCCCGCAGATGGGGCGTGCGCCGGGGAATGAAGTTCTCCCCAGGGCAACCTGAACCGCTTGAACAAGCTGATGACTTCTGTGATTGCAAGGTCGCAGAAGGCATCGGCTTTTTTGCGTCCTGTCCCGATTCGATAGGAGGAAACGATTTTATGCTCACATCTCTGGCGTTTATTTTCCTGGTGGGGCTGGCTTTGGCGGCGCTGTGCCAGCGTCTGCACCTGCCCCGCATCATCGGGATGCTGTTCACCGGCATCCTGCTGGATCCCTATGTGCTGAACGTGCTGGACCCGTCCATCCTGTCCATCTCGGCCGACCTGCGGCAGATGGCCCTGATTATCATTCTGCTCAAGGCGGGCCTGTCCCTGGACCTGGCCGACCTGAAAAAGGTGGGCCGGCCGGCGGTGATGATGGCCTGCGTCCCGGCCAGCTTTGAGATTTTGGCTTTCTTTCTGCTGGCCCCGGCCATTCTGGGGGTGAACCGCATCGAGGCCGCCGTCATGGGCGCGGTGCTGGGCGCGGTGTCCCCGGCGGTGGTGGTGCCCCGGATGGTCCAGCTGATGGACAGCCGCTACGGTACCGGCAAGAGCATCCCCCAGATGGTGCTGGCGGGAGCTTCCTGCGACGACATCTATGTGATCGTCCTCTTTTCCACCTTTGTGAGCATGGCCCAGGGCGGCGCGGCCCATGTGATGGACTTTGTGAATATTCCGGTGTCCATTGTGCTGGGGGTGCTGCTGGGCGCCGCGGCGGGCTGGCTGCTGAGCCAGTTCTTTGAGACCGCCTACGCCCACAAGCACTATGTCCGCAACAGCATGAAGGTGATTGTGGTGCTGGGGGTGTCCTTTTTACTGATGGCGGTGGAGACCTGGCTGGAGGGGATTGTGTCGGTGTCGGGCCTGCTGGCGGTGGTCAGCATGGCCTGCGTCCTGAAAATCCGCAGCACCAGCTTTGTGTCCAAACGCCTGAGCGAAAAATTCGGCAAGCTGTGGCTGGCCGCCGAGGTGATCCTGTTCGTCCTGGTGGGTGCGGCGGTGGATATCCGCTACACCCTCACCGCCGGCCCCGCCGCCGTTCTGATGATTCTGGCGGCGCTGGCCTTCCGGTCGGTGGGCGTGGCTCTCTGCGTGGCCGGCACCCAGCTGACCTGGAAAGAGCGGCTGTTCTGCATGATCGCCTACCTGCCCAAGGCCACCGTTCAGGCGGCCATCGGCTCGGTGCCCCTGGCCATGGGCCTGCCCTGCGGCCAGATGGTGCTGTCGGTGGCGGTGCTGGCCATCCTCATCACCGCCCCGCTGGGCGCTCTGGGAATGGACCTGACCTATACAGGAAATTCCTGACCAGGGAACCCGAGACGACTTGAAAAAAGCCCCGGCAGCTGAACCGCCCCATATTGTGCGGACAGTACAAAAAAGAGGCCTGCAAGGGGTAGAACAAGCGAATCAAAGACTGGCCTGGCGAAGCGAGAGCGGAGCCAGGCCAGTCT
>NZ_NFKB01000049.1:0-20062 GCF_002160175.1 Faecalibacterium sp. An192 | reverse complement strand
CATTCCTCAATGAGCCAGATTCTAAACTCTGGATCAATCTCTTTTCGTTTGCTCATTTTAACCCTTTCCCTATTTCAGTGTCTCTGTTATAGGGAGCATATCATTTTGAGCACTTGATTATAAGTCTAATAACCGAGACAACCATGCTCCCCAAATCAAGTTGTCAAAATGATAACTTGATCCAACGGGCACAGTATGGTAGATTTAACGTCCGAACTTTAATACAGCGAAGTAGCCGGATTCATTTTGAATCCGACCACTTTAACTTACTGATTTGCTCTTGAGATAAAATGACCTGCTTATCAGTTGGTCAAAATGACCAACTGATATTTATTGGCGACAAGGTACTGATCTTTTTTACAGAGGAAGAGGAGACAACTGAAATCAAGTTCTCAAAATGGGAACTTGATCGGAACCGGTTGGTCTGGGTCAAAATGACCCAGACCACTTCAGCGCCATAAAGGATTGCGTATATAGCGCGTTTTGGGCTTTTCGCTATGTACGTGCGTACAGGGGTTGATGCGTACATAGCGCTGGGAGGTGAACATCTCGGTATTCCAGAAAACCAACGGACAAAATCTGTCCGTTGATTTTCTCACATCTACCGCGAACTTCTGTTGTACAAGATCAAGTGGTCATTTTGACCACTTGATTACAAGGATTGGACCAAAGCAGATGCACTTCCGAAAAGGTTATACAATAAAAAGAATGTGGACATTTTGTCCACACCTACTTCAGACCGTTAAAGATTCCTTGCGAGAAGCGGTGGCACTGGACATTTTGTCCAGTGCCATCAAAACCGAGTTGTCGCCGTGACAACTCGGACAAACCTGTGTGGTTGTGGACAAAATGTCCACAACCACTTTAGTGTCGTAAATGATTCGTGTATATGGTGCGTTTTAGGGTTTTCGCTATGTACGTGCGTACAGAACTTGTACATACGTACATAGCAAAAAGGCTGAGTTTCCTCTTATATAGGTTTTTGGCCGTTCCCAAAATGGGAACAGCCACTTCAATCATAAAAATATGGGTCGGTGACTCGCCGACCCCTTTCTGGCAGGATGAGGGTGTCGTGAAGCACGACATCCATCTGACTTGGAGCGTTTTAACTTGGTTGTGACCAATTTGGTCACAACCACTTCAAGGGAGTAACAAACGGTTACGCCCCCTGAAGCCTTTCGCTAAATGCGTCTGTACGGGCCTCGTACATACGTACATAGCGAAAAGGCCAAGTTCTCCCATATACAGTTTTATCCCCAGGGAGAAGAGGGCATCTCAGGCCGGACCAGAGCTTCGATTCCCAGATAGCCCCATACGCGGCGGCCTGCTGAGTTGGCGATGTTGTTGGTGTGCTCCAGGTTGTACTTTTTCAGGTTGGCAATCACGGCATCGCTGAAGCTCCGGGCTTTCAGGGCTACCAGGTTGTTCTCTTCACACCACATCTTATAAATGGTATAGAGGTCTTTGGAGCTAATGCAGGCATCCGCCTTGAGCCGAATATAGTCCTCGGCCTCCATGAAATCGAAGAAGTTGTTGTTGTCCCGCTTGACCAGCTCCCGGTTCTGCCGGGCGCGGTCACTCTCAGTAAACTTGAAGCCGTTCCTGACCAGACGCTGCAACCCCTCGAAAGCCCACAGGAAAATTCCCTCGGCCTCGGCGGCCATCTTCTCGGCGATGTCAGGGTCATCTACCCGGTCGGCGGGCTTGTCCCTGGTGGTCAGGACCAGTTGCCGCCGATAGAAGCCGTCGCTTCGGTCGTACAGGGCTTGTAAGTCTCCATTGCTGAAAGCCAGCAGCCGGGCATACATCCAGCCCTGGTAGCTCTGCTTGCCTTTCCGTTCCAGATCCATCTGGCCCTGGGCAGTGACAATGGACTTGACGTAGTTGGTCTGCCGCAGGGCTTCCATCCGCATATCGTCATCCACACAGAGCAGGATGTGTTCAAGGTCGGCCCGGGCAAAACGGTTCTCAGAGATTTTGCCGATGCTGCCATCCTTCATATTAGTGCCGAACAGCCTGGACAGAACCACGCCGATCTGGCTCTTGCCTTCACCGCCCCGACCCTTGATTACCATCATCCGCTGGCCCTTGTTGCTGGGAATGAGGCAGTAACCGATAAACTCCTGGACCGTGGGGATGTCCTCAGGGTAGAGCAGGTCAGACAAGAACCGCAGCCAGTGAGTGGGCTGGGCAGCTTTGGGGTTGTATCGGACCGGCAGCCGGTTGCGGACCACTTCCGGTTTGCCCTCCTGAAAGCTGCCGTTCAGATTCAGGGTGCCATTGGCCAGGTAGATGCAGTGGGTGACTGGCCGGAAGTCCTCCACCTGGGCAGAGAGCTTCAGCAAGTCCAGAATACTGCCCACCTTGCGGGCCACGTTGTTGCTGGCGTAGTCCCTCAGTTCCGCATAGATGGTACTCCGCAGAGGCATCTCGTCCGTTACCCGGCCATCTTCGGTAAAGAAGAAACCATTGCAGAAAACAATTTTGTGGGTCGAAATGAAGGTCTCACAGAAAACAGATTCGTTGATCCGGTAGCCTTCTTCCAGCCAGACCGGGTCATTGGAGCTGGGCCAATATTTCTTGTTTTTCATGCAGCCTCCTCTCTGTCCAGGGTATTGTGGCGGGATTCGACCATCGGCAGAAGCTGACCGTCCAGCAGGCGCTTGGCAGCGGCTGTCTTCTTGGAGGCCGGTCCGTAGGCCAGGCAATTAATGAGGTCGTCCACAACGGACATCATGTGCAGAGCCTCTACAAAATGCTCGTCCAGCGGTTCCTCTGGGGAGAGGGGAGCAAACTCTGTTTGCCACCGAATCAACAGGTCGCGGTAGTCGTGTAGGACCCGGAGACAGTAGGCAATATCCTCTTGCTGGGTATCCGAAAGGGCAGCGGCTGGCTTGGGCAGAGCAATTGCACCGGATGGGGGCTTGTCCGGACTGAGTCCGAAGTCCTGGGACAGCTTCCGGGCTGCCTGGAAGCTGCTGAGGCCAAACAACTGGGAGGTGAGGTCGATGACATCCCCGGTGGCGCCGCAGCCAAAGCAGTAATAATAGGTGTCGTTCAGCTTCATGCTGGGGGTATGGTCCTCATGGAAAGGGCAGCGGACCATCCAGGTAGACGTGACGGGTAAGCCATACAAGGCTGCGGCCTGCTTGACAGTGACGGATTCCTTTACAGTTTTAAAAAGATTCATTTGCACCTCGCTGTTCTGGCATCTTGTGGGCAGGGATACAGTACTTCGCCATGGATAGAGGTGTACCTCGTTTCGGGGCACACCTGAGTCCCTGACGAGTGAATTGGGTGCGTAACATTTCGTTCCATACCTCCTTCTGCGAAAAAATAAAGCCTGACTTCTCCTTTCGACTTTTTTCTTCTTGAGCCCGAGAGGGTCTTCAATGTATAATCAGAAAAAGTTCCATAAACTGTAACCCGGTTATGGGCTGTAACCCGATTCGGAACTACCCTTTCACTAATAGGAGAAATCCGGGGTGCAAAACGGAACCATTTTTAAAATTTTTCAAAAAATTTTTTGGAGTGAGGTGGGGGTATGGCGTATCGGAACAAGAATGAACTTTTGGATATCGAAGGTGACTTGTTTGGATGGGACGATGAATCCAGCATCAGTTTGACGAATGAGGCGCTGGAACGAGATGCGGTGGCGGAACGTCAGATCGAGCTTGAAAGCGCCCTGGAGCAGGACGAGCACCCCCTCCATGACGAAGAAGAGCTAGAAACCGAGGAGGAAGAAGCCTCGCTAACCAGTGAAAAGCGGCTGAAACGGGAAATCCGGGCGGAAGCCGTTCGGCGTCTGGAGGAAGCCGCCCGGACTGAGGCGGACTTTTCTGTGGTGATAAAGGAGTGGGACAAGCTGGACCAGAACCGGGAGCGCCGGGAACGGAATTACGAACACCTTCGGGGAGACTTGCCACTGGATTATCAGGCTGTTTCAGAACCCAAACTGATTCCCAGGTGGATGAATGACACGGCGTACCGGCAGATGATGGCCGGAAACTTTCTGGATATCCTATTTAACTGCCCTTATCAGATGCACCAGCTGACCGCTGATCCATTTATCTCGCGTATGATTGAGGAGCTGAGCGAGGATCACAAGGAAGTTCTGTACTTTCTCTCCCTGCGGCTATGGAGTGCTACCCAGCTTGCCTTAGCTCGTGAGCAGTCCGACCGCAATATCCGAAAACTAAGGAAAACCATTCATAGAAATTTACAGCGACAGATGTTTGACTACCTGCATAGTAAACGGGAGCGAGGTAGAAGTCTGACCCTGCGGGAACGCCAATTTATAGAGGAATATTCAGCCCTCGCAGAGGAACAAGGCAAAGATGTTGTGATTCGGCGGGAAAATAAGACGAACCGCAGAAAAGGAAAACCGCCCCTGGCGACAGGGACGGCTGAGGGGGAATAAATGCAGAATGAAGAACTTGTTTGAGCAATCCCGTTCTCATTGGGTGCGGTACGATCACTACGAGCTGAAAACGGCAAAAGACGGCAAACGGTACATCACCCCCGGCAAAGACGCAAAGCCGGAGTTTTACAACCCTCTTAAAGTGGTTCCAGATATCGTACTGGATGCTCTCAATGTAGGAATGCTGATGATGGGCCGCAAACCAGCGGCGGAAGTAGAACGGGCAGTGCTGGAGTTTGTCACCCGGTATGGTTTGTTGGGGTTGATGACCGCCCTGCCCACCACGTCGGCCTTTATGGACTATGAGGCGGTTTACCTGCCGAAAAATCATTTCCTCAAAGAGGAATCCATGGACACCGACCGATATCTGGCTTTGTTTTATCCCTTTGACCAGCTGGACTTGGTGAAACGGGGAATTGAATCCGCCTGGAAGGTTTCTGGGGACCGGACGATGGTTGCCCTGACCATGACCTTTATAGATGAACCCATGGCAAAAACTATGAGCTTCCAGCGGCAGTATGCGGAGCATTATGACTGGGTCGCCCAGCAGTTCAAGGACTGGGCCTTCACGCTGACCACCTCTATCTTGTACTACCAGGACTACCGTTTAATGGATCAAGACGCCCGGGAACTGTACCAAAAAGCCATGGCTGCGTTCGGCGGGATCGCCCCCAGTTACCATATCGAACTGCTGGACAACCCCACCATTTATTGGGATTTTCACTCCCTGCTGCTGGGTATCCAGATGATGTTCAGCTTCATGCTGGTGGACGAGGAACATCCCCTGCGGCTGTGTAAGAACTGCCAGAAAGCATTCCTGGGCAGTCACGTTAACACCACCTTTTGCAGTCCCCAGTGCAAGAACCAGTACAACGTCCACAAGAACAGGGAAAAAGCCAAAGGCAAACCGGAAGAAAACGAATGAATCCGCTGCGGCGGGGCTTTATATACCTTTGTTCCGCAGACAGCAAGAGGCTGGCAGCCTGTGTTTCCGCACAAACTGCCAGCCTTTCTTTGTCGCTCATGCTGCCCCACAGGGGCACCTTTCACGCCATGGGAGCGGGGCGAGATAGCTGCCCACTCAGCCGTTCTCTGCTGCACAAAGGTATAACACACTAGACTTTGGTTCCAAAGTCGTGTGCCAACAGGGATGCTGCTCGCCCCTATTGGGAACCCAGAGCCAAAGAGGGGAGACCCCTCTTTGAAATCACCCCGGGCTTTTCGTATTCCAGATCAAGCATCGAATACGCAAAGCCCCCAGCACCGGTCAATGTATTTTTCCGGTGCTATTCTGTGCGGGCATTAAATCCAAATGGTCCGCACATCTCTGCCGATGGCAGAGGCATATCGTATGGTAGAAAAGGTGCCGCCATACTTGCGCCCATTATAAACAGCAATCACACGCTGAGAATGATCCACCATATAACGGTTCCGTTCCATGTAACAGGAGGGGATATAACTTTCACGGATCACAGTTACCCGGTCGCAAACAAGAAGAAGGCGTTGAAATTCCCTGTTGGGAGTTTGCATCCGGCCCCGGTAGGGGATGGCCGCTTCCAGAGACAAGGCCGGGTTGCGTTGCTTTTCCTCTGCTACGATAGCTGCAAACAGCAAGTCAGAGCCATCTGCAAAGCCTGAAATGAATCGGGTATAGCCGTCCGCAATCGCTGCCTGGATTTCTCGGTACAGGCTGTACTTGACGGCGTTGATTTTGCTCGCAGGTATGTCACGATGTCCAGTAACACAACACGTCTTGGAATCCATCTGGATGCCTCCTTTTGGTCTGCTTCTTGTATAGGCAATATTGCCTATAACACTTTATCTCCATTATAGGCAATAATGAAGATAAAGCAAGACCAGGATGGAGGGAAGCTGGATGATCTCATACGCTCCTTTGTGGGAGACCATGAAAAAGCGCGGAGCCACCACCTACACGCTCGAGTTCAAGGGCGGGATCAGCAGCTCCTCAATACGAAGATTGAAAGCCGGCGAATCTGTGTCGACCAACACATTGGATGCGCTGTGTAAAATACTGGATTGCACATTGGATGAGATCATCATATATCTGCCAGATAAGCAAACATAAAGGATGGAGCTTTAGCCCCATCCTTTTTACTTTGTGTCGGTCAAACTGCCAAATCACTTGCCCTTTTTCTTGATGGTATCTTACAACTCTGCTATAATAGATAAAAACTGTAGATATCCAGGGCAGTGAGGAGAGCGATACCATGGCTTCTAATTTTGATTTTTTGTCAAAATATTTTCCGGTCCTCGCAAATTTTGGCCAACTGGCAGAGAAATACTGCTACAGTGATCCAAACTCTTGCCTGATGAAGTTGGGGATGATCGGGGAAACCATCGTCAACCTGATGTTTACCTATGACCGAATCCCTTTCCCGGAGGAAAATACTGCGGTGAAGCGCATAGATGCTCTTTATCGTGAGGGCTTGCTGACACAGGACTTGGTGGAGATTCTGCACACTCTACGAAAGGTGCGCAATAAGGCTGTCCATGAAAACTACTCCTCAGAGGCAGACGGTTTGGCGCTTCTGCCGATGGCTCATAGCCTCTGTGAATGGTTCATGCAGACCTATGGTGACTGGGATTATCAGCATCATGAATTCGTGATGCCCATTCCCGCGCAACAGGTGAGGGCAGCAGACAAGGCCGCAGAAGAGCAGCAGGAAACCCGCCTGGCGCAGGAGGCCGAAGCGAAAGCAGCCCAGACAGAGGCGATCTCCAAAGACAGCCGCCGCAAGCGCGTTAGCCAAACAGCCAGCCAACGTCAACGCACGGAAGCCGAGACGCGCTTCCTGATCGATCAGCAGCTCCGACAGGTGGGCTGGGAAGCGGATACTGAAAATCTTCGTTTTTCCAAAGGAACCCGCCCGGCCAAAGGGCGGAATATAGCGATTGCCGAGTGGCCTACAGATTCTACTGTTGGAAACCGTGGGCGGGCTGACTATGCTCTTTTTATCGGCTTGCAGATGGTGGGAATTATTGAAGCGAAAGCAGAGCATATCGACATTCCCTCGGTGATTGATTATCAGGGAAAAGATTATCCCCGTAATATCCGACAAGAGGATGCACAATACCAGATTGGGAGTTGGGGACAGTACAAGGTTCCGTTTACCTTTGCGACCAATGGCAGACCTTATCTGAAACAGTATAAAAACAAATCCGGCATTTGGTTTCTGGATCTTCGTCAGTCTTCCAATGTGCCGAAGCCATTGAAGGGCTGGATGAGCCCGGACAATCTTTTGCAGCTGCTGAACAAAGACACAGACGCAGGGAATCGGGCATTGGAACAGATGCCCTTTGATCTGCTGCGGGATAAAGACGGGCTGAATCTTCGGGATTATCAGCTTCGTGCGATTCAGGCAGCGGAGCAAGCTATTATAGATGGAAAAACAAGCGTTCTGCTGGCCATGGCGACTGGTACAGGCAAGACGCGTACCGTGCTGGGCATGATCTACCGATTTTTGAAAACGGGCCGTTTCAAACGCATCCTGTTTTTGGTAGACCGTACTGAGCTGGGAGAACAGGCCCTGGATGTATTCAAAGAGGTCAAGCTGGAAGAGTTGATGCCTCTGGCAGATATCTACAATATCAAAGGCCTGGAGGACAAGGAGATCGAGCGGGAAACCCGTGTCCATGTGGCGACTGTACAGGGGATGGTAAAGCGCATCCTCTACAACGATGGGGAAACTATGCCCGCAGTCAGCGATTATGACCTGATTATCGTGGATGAGGCCCATCGTGGTTATCTGCTGGATAAGGAGATGGGAGATGCTGAGGTTCTCTATCGGGATCAGCGGGACTACCAGAGCAAATACCGCAGCGTAATCGAGTATTTTGACGCAGTGAAGATCGCGCTGACGGCCACGCCGGCGCTCCAGACAACGGAGATTTTTGGTCAGCCGGTTTTCAAGTATACCTACCGCGAAGCGGTGATCGAAGGATATCTGGTAGACCATGATGCACCCCACGATCTACATACCCGTCTGAGGGACGAAGGCATCCACTATCAACCCGGAGACACGGTCACAATCTATAATCCGGTGACTGGTGAAGTCACTAACAGCGAACTGTTGAACGATGAGCTGAATTTTGATGTAGAACAGTTCAACCGGAAAGTGGTCACCCGTCCGTTCAATGAGACCGTTTTGGCCGAGATCGCCAAGAATATTGACCCGGAGAACCCAGAGGAACAGGGTAAGACTCTGATCTATGCGGTTGATGACGATCATGCTGATATGATTGTGGATATTCTGAAGAACATCTACAAGGAATACGGCGTGGACAACGACGCCATTATGAAGATCACCGGCAGTGTGGGCGGCGGCAACCCGAAAAAGGTACATGAGGCTGTTAAGCGCTTTAAAAACGAAAAATATCCCAGTGTTGTGGTTACAGTGGACCTGTTGACCACTGGTATTGATGTGCCTGAGATCACCAATCTGGTGTTCCTGCGGAGGGTAAAGTCCCGCATCCTCTTTGAGCAGATGCTGGGCCGTGCAACCCGTCTTTGCCCCAGAATTCACAAGACCCACTTTGAAATTTATGACCCAGTCGGTGTCTATGAGTCTCTGGACCCAGTTAATACCATGAAACCGGCGGCGGTCAATCCGTCGGCTTCCTTCGGTCAACTGCTGGATGGGCTGGAGGCGCAGGAAGAGGAAAAGCAGATCGCGTTCCAAATCGACCAGATTATCGCCAAGCTTCAACGCAGAAAACGAAACCTGGACAGCAAAACGATGGAACATTTCGTCAGTATGTCGGGCGGGATGGACCCCACGCAGCTGATCCAGCAGCTCAGGCAGGAGACGCCCGAACAGGCCCGGAATCGTATTCTGGCTCATCGGGATTTATTCGAGTTTTTGAGTGGCATTTACGCCAATGGAGGCCGACCGGTGGTTATTTCGGATGCGCCGGATGAACTGGTCAGCCATACCCGAGGCTATGGCACCGGCAGCCGCCCGGAGGATTATCTGGACGCCTTTGCCGACTATGTGAAAACCCATCTCAATGAGGTTGCAGCGCTCAACATTGTCTGCACCCGGCCCAAAGAGTTGACCAGGGCAAGCCTTAAGGATCTGCGTCTGACGCTGGACCGGGAGGGCTTTACCACACAGCAGCTGAACACCGCTGTATCGGAGCTGACCAATGAGGAAATGGCTGCGGACATCATCAGCCTGATCCGCCGGTACGCCATTGGTTCTACCCTCATCAGCCACGAAGCCCGCATCCGGCGAGCGGTGGACAAGCTGAAAAAGGCCCATAAGTTCACCGCCATTGAACTGAAATGGATTGCCCGGATCGAGAAGTACCTTATGGAAGAGTCTGTGCTCAATGTGGGCGTGTTCGATGAGGATGTCCGCTTCAAAAATGAGGGTGGCTTCAAAAGGATTGACCATATCTTCAAGAATCAATTAGAGAGCATTGTGCTGGAACTCAATGAGTATCTGTACGATGATGGAGGGAGAAGCGCATGAATTATAACAACTACCCTTATGGGATTTTTAATCCACAATATTTAAACCAACTCCAGGCACAGCAGATGGAAGAACAGAGAAATCTGGAGCAGCAGAAAAATATTGCTGACATGGTCAATGCAATCTCTGATTTTTGCAAAGCGGCCAGAAAGGTGCACCCTGATTATCAACAGGCGGCATTGAGCTTTTGCATCGCAGAAGTAGTGCGCCAAATGGCAATCGATAACGGAGGAAACCACGCATGACCACCCAGGAAATCGTATCCAAGCTCTGGAATCTCTGCAATGTGCTGCGGGATGACGGCATTACCTATCACCAGTATGTCACCGAGCTGACCTATATTCTGTTTTTGAAGATGGCCAAGGAAACGGGGGCAGAAAGCCAGATTCCCGCCGCCTACCGCTGGGATGAACTCACCGCCAAAAGCGGCATCGAGCTGAAAAAGTTCTACAAAGAGCTGCTGTCCTATCTGGGTGAAAACTGCACCGGCCGGGTGCGGGAAATCTACCAGGGGTCCGCCACCAATATTGATGAACCCAAGAACCTGGAAAAGATCATCACCACCATCGACGGCCTGGACTGGTACTCCGCACGGGAAGAGGGGCTGGGCAACCTGTATGAAGGTCTTTTGGAAAAGAACGCCAATGAGAAAAAGTCTGGTGCGGGCCAGTATTTTACCCCGCGTGTCCTCATCGACGTGATGACCCGGCTGATGAAGCCTCAGCCGGGGGAGAGGTGCAATGACCCTGCCTGCGGCACTTTTGGTTTTATGATCGCCGCCCACCAGTATGTCAAAGAGCATACTGACGATTTCTATGATCTGAGTGCCGATGAGGCCAAGTTTGAGCGGGAAGAAGCTTTCACCGGCTGCGAGCTGGTTCACGATACCCACCGTCTGGCCTTGATGAATGCCATGCTGCATGATATCGACGGCCCAATTCTGCTGGGCGATACCCTGTCCAATGCGGGCAAGGCCCTCCACGATTTCGACCTGGTACTCACGAATCCGCCCTTCGGTACCAAGAAGGGCGGTGAGCGTGCCACCCGGGATGACTTTACCTTTCCCACCAGCAACAAGCAGCTGAACTTTCTCCAGCACATCTACCGCAGCCTGACGACAGAGGTAAACCGAAATGGGCGGGCTGCCGTGGTGCTGCCGGACAACGTCCTTTTTGCGGACGGCGACGGCGAAAAGATTCGCTGCGACCTGATGGACAAGTGCAACCTCCATACCATTCTCCGCCTGCCCACCGGTATTTTCTATGCCCAGGGCGTCAAGACCAATGTGCTGTTCTTCACCCGCGGTACCAGCGATAAGGGCAACACCAAAGAAGTCTGGTTCTACGACCTGCGGACCAATATGCCCAGCTTTGGCAAGACCACTCCGCTGAAAACAGAACACTTCGCGGACTTCGAGAAAGCCTATGAGGCTGAGGATCGCCATGCGGTGCAGGATGAGCGGTGGAGCGTCTTTACACGGGAGCAGATTGCAGAGAAGGGGAACAGCCTGGACCTGGGCCTGATCCGGGACGACTCTGTGCTGGATTACAACGACCTGCCCGACCCAGCCGACAGCGCCGAGGAAGCTGCCGCCAACCTGGAGGAGGCCGTCGATCTGCTGATGTGCGTGGTGAAGGAATTGCGGGCACTGGAGGTGCAGGACTGATGGCAAAGCAGATTTCAATTCCAAAGCCAACTAAAGTACCACATAATTGGTGTTGGATAGAGTTGGGAAAACTGACATCAATGAAAAGCGGATTTCCGTTCGATTCTAAGAGATTTACAAAGAGCAAATCTGCAACTAATCGTCCGTTAATTAGAATTCGGGATGTTATTAATGGGGCGACTGAAACTTATACAGATCAAGAATGTCCAGAAGAGTACGTCATCAAAAAAGGCGATATTTTAATTGGTATGGATGGCGACTTTAATGTGGGAAAATGGCAAAGTGAAGATGCTCTATTAAACCAGCGAGTTTGCTGCATTCAGTCTTGTTCTTCTTGGTATTTAAATGATTTTTTGTTTTATTACCTACCCGATCCACTGAAGAAAATCAATGATGCGACCCCGAGTGTGACAGTCAAACATCTCTCTACCAAAACACTTGCAATCACGCCTGTACCTGTACCGCCTCTTCCCGAACAACAGCGCATCGTTGACCGCATTGAAAGCCTGTTTGTCAAGCTGGACGAGGCCAAGCAAAAGGCCCAAGATGCTCTGGACAGCTTTGAAACCCGTAAAGCAGCTATTCTGCATAAAGCTTTCACCGGCGAGCTCACCGCACAATGGAGAAAAGAACACGGTGTAGGGATGGAGAGCTGGGAAGAAAAAACTTTAGAAAGTGTATGTAATAGTATTTTTGATGGTGACCATATGCCACCTCCCAAAAGCGAACAAGGGATTCCTTTTTTGGTTATTTCTAATGTGAACACAGGACACGTATCTTTTGAAGATACAAGGTTTGTTCCAAAAAGTTACTATGAAGCGTTAAGCGATACAAGAAAACCTCAATATGGTGATGTTTTATATACTCTTGTTGGTTCCTATGGAATACCAGTTATAGTCGATAGCGAAATTCCGTTTTGTTTTCAAAGGCATATGGCTCTGCTGAAGCCTAAAGATATCAATTCATACTACTTGTGGTATATTCTGCAAAGTAGAGAAATGTTTGAAAAGGCTACCGGTATTGCTACTGGAACAGCACAATTAACGGTTCCGATTAAAGGGCTGCGCAGATTAAAGTTTAATTGTGCATCTGCTGATGAACAAACCGAAATTGTCCGCATCCTAGACGACCTCCTTGCCAAAGAGCAGCAGGCCAAGGAAGCCGCCGAAAAGGTGTTGGAACAGATTGACCTGACCAAGAAAGCCATCCTGGCCCGCGCCTTCCGCGGCGAGTTGGGCACCAATGACCCCAGCGAGGGGAGCGTGGTGGAGCTGTTAAAAGAAACGCTACAAAAAACCGAAAGATTTTGTAGCGTTTACGTGCTTGACAATCCGAGCAGTGCAACGTATAATGGTTGCATGAGGTGAACCGGTATGAATAATTTGAGGACAATCCGAGAACTCTACGGTGCCACACAGGAGCAGGTTGCGCAAGCAATCAACGTGAATCGTGTGACCGTAGCAAACTGGGAGAACGGGACCTCTGTTGCCTCCAGCAGTAACCGGGAAAAAATGTCCATCTACTATGGTATAGGTCCAGAGTACTTTTATGACAAGGAACTGACCACAGATGCCCGAGCAGCCATAGTCGAATCTAGTGAAAGAGCTAAAGAGATCAATGAGCAATCAGAGGGAATCCAGGATAAAGAGACTGCCTTTCATAAGGTTTTCGAGTGGATGACCTTTGAGCATGCTTTGAACTTTTATATGCTTTCGATGAAGATGCTTTTGGCAACAGCCGACAGCGGCAAACTGGACAAGCTCAAGACTGCAGCAGCAATTAATAGCAAGATGGGAGAAAGACTCAACGCGATCATTAAACTGCGAGAGGATGAGGAGAAATCCGACGAGCCTACTCTCTTTGACCTCATCGAAAAGGTTGAAAAAAAAGAATAATACCACATATTGTAACGCAAGGCGTGCAATGCACAACATGTAGTTGACATTTATACGAGATTGTGGTAAACTTAACCAGGATTCCGCAGACAAAAGAAAACAGCGTCCCGGCTGGTATCCAGGGCGCTGCATCTTGTGTCTACACAGAATACGATGCTCAGAAACATGATACTCTTGTGCTTTCCTTTGACACAATCATTGTATCACATTTCTGGGCTCGGTTCAAGTTGGCATATTTCACAAAATGTGAAGTATGCTGCAGTATGACCGAGCTTTTCTTTTGGCTGTTGAATAGATAGTTCAAAACCAAAATTGATTGGCCGCATTGTTGCGGAGAAAGTGAGAGTGATTGTTTGTTATGAATGCAACAAAAATTAAGATGAAACAGGGATGTTATAATTCCAAGGATCTCCTGGAAATTGACTCCATTTACATCGAGGGCTGTACCAATCCTGGCTTTTTTAAAAAGGCTGTTCTTTACGACTATTTAAAGGAGCATCCTGGCTCGATCCAGGTAAATATTTACCCGTATCCCAATGTGGTTCCGGCTTTGAGCAGTCGGGGCGAGAAGTATGTTCGCTCTGCCCCTGATGCTTATGGCTATGATGACCTTCTGGATCTGCCGCGTGTATAAGGAGGAAGCTAAAATGGGTAAAAATCAGCATGTTACACCGCACTCAAATGGTGGATGGCAGGTGATTGGTGCCGGAAATTCCCGGGCTACTGTTAGAACCAATACACAGGCAGAAGCCATTGCAGTGGCTAGAGAAATTGCACGCAACCAGGGATCGGAGCTGGTGATTCATGGGGCAGATGGCCGCATCCGCGAGAAGGATTCCCATGGGCACGACCCGCACCCGCCGAAAGGTTAAAAGCAAAGTTGGCAGTTTATGGATACCAGGCATAAACTGCCTTTTATATTTTATTGACGCCCCAAAACAAATCTCTCAGAGTCAAATGAAAAGCCGTACCCTCACCAGGACCATCCCGGAGAGCGTGCGGCTCTTGGTTTATAAAAAATCGCCCAAAGCTTTCTCCTTCAGCAAGAGAGGCTGCGAGCGATTTCATGACATTTGAGGCTTTTAAGTAAGAGTGAACAGTCCACTTGAGATAAATGCGCAAGTAAAAGTAAATTGAAAGTGGACGGTGAAGCAGGGGATATAGGGCTGTTGACCATATGGCTATAGGCTGATAGGACAGGAACGATATCTCATCGGGCATGTTTTTCCAACCAGTAGATCAGGATGCCGACATAGGGTGAATGGGGGGATTCGGTCTGGTACTCAGCCAGTTTGTCCTGACAATATTGTTTGATGCTGCCGGTGGGATGTTTTTTTCGTATTTCCTGCAAAAGCTGGTCTAGTGCGAACTTTCGGTTCTCAGGGAGGCGACGTTCTTTACAGTTTAAGTTGAGGGTGACATCTAAATCGTTTTGCACGGCGGCTTTGTCGGAGTAGATAGTTCCGTCGCTGCGGTATTTAATATCCACAATGGTATCGGCGAGAAGCGGATTGACGGAAAGCGGGCTGTCTCCACGGTGAGCGTCGCAGGTCTTGTGGGCGTTGGAGTGAGAGCTTCTGTTCCCGTCACAGACTGCTAGCATGTTACGGTAGTCAAGGGCCTGACTGGGGGAAACGCTTTGCGGTTGGATGTGCTCAATGGTGGCGTTTTTGCCCTTTTCAGGGATGCGGCACATACAGTAAGCGCAAATGCAGCCCTGCTCACGGATCAGGTTGTCCAAAACAACAGCGTAGACATCCTCTGGCGAGCCGTCCGCCTTATATTTCCCGGTTCTTGCGCCGTGCATGTCTTGATAGGTTGCGCCAGGGAGCTGACGGTACTGGACTAGCTCAGCAGGCTCAGGGCCTTTTTTGATTTTGATCATAGACAGCCACCTCAGCGCATTTCAAGATCCAGACGGACTTCGCAGCCGGTAAGCTCAGGGTCGTCGGGGGCGACCACTTTTCGCAACTGCTCCAGGATATGCTGGGCATCATCAAAGTTTTCAGAGTCGACGGCGGCGTAGAAAGAACGGAACGCCTGAGCGACAGGTTTCGGTCGGGAAGGGGTTTCCATAGCAGCGTTGAGGATACCGTTGGAGTCCCAGCCATAGACCGTATAGGGAACCGCGGTGATACCGGTTTCAGCTAGCTCCAGACTGAACAGGTTACAGTTGGCGTCCACTTCGCTGAGAACCTGCGGCGAGTGGGTTGTCACAATAAATTGGATGTTGGGAAAGGTAATTCGCAAAGCACCCAGAATCCGGCGTTGCCAGGATGGATGCATGTGCAGTTCAATCTCATCAATTAGCACTAGTCCTTCGCCTTCCAGTGGGTTTACCAAATGCGGATTGGCCATGGCAATGCGGCGGGCTAGATCGCCAAAGAGGGCCAGGGTGCATTTTTCGCCGTCGGATAGGTCGTCCACGCGGAACTCCGCGCCGTCCTTATTGACCGTCATTCGCAAGGGACTACGCTTAACCCGTAGATCAGAAACACCGTCCAACATGGCACAGACTGCAGCACGGGCGCATTCGAGTGAGGTATCCCGATAAGAAAGATCCTGCTTCTCGGCTTTTATCTCATTTTCTAAATCCTCTTGGTTGCGGAACCACTCGAAGAAGGTGCGGAAATCAAGGCTGCTCTCGCTGGCCCGCTCCAGAGCGGCTGCCTGGGAAAACTCATGCCGGTTGCGGATGCGAAGGGGAATGTCCAGCACCGAACGATTAGTGCCATAGGTTACAAAGAGCGGCATATTAGCGTTTGCTTGGCCGGAGAGGTAAGCAGATACAAATTCGCCGATGAAGTTGTCGTACATCTCTTTCTGGTTGTTGGAGCGCGCGGGTTTGCCGGGCTGCGGGGCAGTATAGTCCCTCTGCAGGGCAAAGGTCTGGCCATTGAGGGCAAATTCTGCCGACAGGCGCAACGACTGCTGGCCAGTATGGACCATATCAGCGCTGAGGGAACGGAAAGCCGTGCCCTGTGCACTGTTCAGACGGTTGAGTGCAGGCCACATCAGGTAGTTGATAGCAGAAAGAACGGTGGATTTGCCCACACCATTGATACCGGAGAAAACGGTGCTTTTGCCGTTGAGCTCCAGGTCCAGGTTTTTGAGGCGTTTGAAGTTTTGGATATGGAGGGTCATGAGTTTCATGGAACGGCACCTTCTCTTTGATGAGATTTCTATCATTATATAATTGTAGCATAACACGAATTTGAAAGAGATACAAGCGGAACGACAAAAAAGCCATCTCTTTTGGGAGTATTTGACTGTAGCGAAGGAAAAAACCGACCGGCTTCAAAAAAGAGCTACACACTCACCGGGATCATCCCGGAGAGCGTACGGCTCTTTCATTATAATATAGTAGGGGGAGAGGTTAGATCATCTGGAAGTGTTTCAGCGCCTCTCGAATAGCCTTCTCCTTCTCCGGCGGGCACTGGGGCTGCTTGGAATTCTCCGACTTGGGCTTGTTGTAGCACTCCCGCTCGGTGATCCCACACTTCTGCTTGACCTGGGCGATGTACAGGGGAGTCACATTCAGGCCGGTCTGCTCCTTGACGTAGTTTTTGATGGCCTGGTAGGTGGCTTTGGTCTCCGTCGGAGTGGTGTCCAGATTATCCAGCTCGATGCTGAACTCGATATGATCGTCCGGGTTTCGTTGGGAAAGGGAAATTACCGTCTCCATATGGGTGCCGTTGTCCAAACCTATATCGATGGGCTCCGAGAGGATGGGGAGTTTAAAGACGATCGACTTGAGCCATTGTCCGTTAGGCTGGCGGTCATCATAGATTTGAATCTCGGAAATGAGCTCCTCCATGACGGCCCGGCGTTCCTCTGGAGTCATGGTTGCATACAGGTCTTTGAAGTAGATGAGTATTTTGTAAATGTTATCGGCAGTCATCTTGTCTGCTTCAATAGACTTCTTTTTCGCTCTTGATGCAACGAGCTTGGTCTCCTCATCTTCGATCTTATCATACATCCGATAGAGACGGTCGTCAAGGTCGGCCTTCCTTTGGATATAGTGGCGATCATCGGGGTCAAGAGAATCGATCTCTTCTATCAATTTGGATTTGACAGAATAGAACTGCCTCAGTTTGTTCTCATGGTTGGCGATTTCCTGCTCGATAGCAGAAGTATCAACTTTCATGTTGATTTTTGCCTGCACTGTGCGTGCGAGGTTTGGATTACTTACGAGCTTAATAATGACCTCTGCTACTGCATCGTCCAGCAGCTCCTCTTGAATCTGCTTCTTAAAGGTACATTTATATCCGTCCTGCATCTTACGGTGTTTGCAGCCGTAATAATAGAAATCTTTGTACTTACTGCCGTCCTTTTTATACTTAATACTTTTGTTGCCGTATAAGCCGGCCCCGCAAATCGGACATTTCACGATTCCAGAGAGAAGATGGACATGGTTATTGGCTGGTGGGTTGACCTTTTCGTATTTCTTCGCCTGGGCAAGCATCTTCACCTGTGCTTCCTGCCAAATTTCTTCAGAGACAATCGGCTCATGCAAACCATCAACCAGAAGGTAATTGTCCTGCTCCACAAGGTGATATTGGTTGCGCGTTCCATGGACCTTTTCTGTCTTTCGGCGTCCATAGGCTATTTTGCCACAATAGACGGGATTCTTCAGGATCATTCGGATTAGCTGCGAATTGAAAAGGGGAGTTGTCCCGTTTTGCCGCTGAATTTTTCGAATTCCGTGATCTTCCAAATATTTTGAGATGCCGTTCGCACCAACAGAGGTATTCACATAGCGGTCAAAGATGACACGAATAGCCTCCGCTTCTTCCTCGTTGATTACAAGCTGGCCGTCGACCAGTTTATAGCCATAAGGAGCAAATCCACCATTCCATTTGCCCTCACGGGCTTTTTGGATGCGGCCTTCCATTGTTTGGACGCGAATGTTTTCGCGCTCAATCTCAGCAACTGCTGAGAGGACAGAGATCATTAACTTGCCGGCATCTTTGGATGAATCTATGCCGTCTTCCACACAAATCAGGTTGACCCCGAAGTCCTGCATGACTTGCAGGGAAGAGAGGACATCGGCCGCATTTCTGCCAAATCGGGAGAGCTTGAAAACAAGAACATAGGAAACTTGGTCTTTTCCGGACTTGATATCATCCATCATCCGGGTAAATGCGGCACGGCCTTCAATGGATTTGCCGGACTTACCAGCATCTTCATATTGGCCTACAATTTCATAGTCATTGAAATCCGCGTAGGCCTTCATTCGTGACTTTTGGGCATCCAACGAATAACCATCGACTTGCATGGCAGTGGATACGCGGGTATATGTGTATACCTTTATTTTTTGTCGATTCATAACGCTGCCTCACTTTTCATATGGACTCCACTTCAGGAGGTTGTCCCGAAGTGGAGTTTGGACACTCATACCATGATTATTATATCATGCAGATAACTTCTTTTCAACGTTATCAAATGAATTTTCGCCTGATTCGTAATCGGGAAAATCCGAAAGCTTGATTTCGGGATCTGGAAGGCTATCGAGATCGAGCACAGTGGCATATTTTGCGATAAGGTTAGCCATCAGATCTGCAAACCCACTCCATTCATCAACCATGATGGACACTCCTTTCTACACTGGGCCCAATTTTATAGGCCGCAACAATTTCCGGTGGAATCCGCTCCAGAATCGCGAGAGCCTCCTGATACTCCCGCTGGAGCTTGGCATCTTTCAGCTGCTTCAGCACACTCTCGTGAGTCGCCTCGTCCAGAGACTCCGAGAGCTTTTTATTTTTCTTCTTGAGCTTTTCATTCTCAGCCTTGGTACTGGTGAAGGCTGTACTGTACTTTTTCAGCTGGGTTCGCATTTTCTCCACGGCTGGGATATAGCTGTCCAGCAATCCGGAAATCTCGGCGGCCCGCTTCTTGCCGTTCAAGGGACCGATGCCAGCGAGCAGCTGGTCTAGCTTCTGGCGCTGCTTGGTCAGGCGGGTCATCTCTTTGAAGATACGGGGCGGGATATGGTCACGGCCCGTCTGGCTGGCGCTCTCGCCGCGCTCCAGGTCGGAGTATTTGACGACCATGTGCTCCCAAAACTTGTCCTGCCACCAGCTCAGTTTCTTTTTGTTGCCTACAATCTCCTTGGCACTGAGTCTGCCGTCTGGCGTCAAGGGGACAAAAGAAAGGTGCATATGAGGCGTCTTCTCGTCCATATGCACCACGGCAGAGATGATTGTTTCTTTGGCTTGATACTGCTCCAGGAAGTGGAGTGCTTCTTCAAAGTACTGCCGGATTTCGGGCAGCTTCTTGCCCTGAAAGAATTCCGGTGTGGCGGTGAACAGGACTTCCACCAGCCGAACACTGTCCTTCCGGGTGCGGCAGCCGGCGGCGCTGATCTGCCGCTCAGCCTCGGCCCGGTACCGCTGGGGAGGCTCGATCAGGTGGAAGTTGTGCTTGCTGCGGGAAAGGTCAATATCGGGATTACTGGCGTACTTTTCTTTTCTGCGCTCGTTATGGGCCTCGATGTTGGTGATCTCCGGCCCCTTGTACTTGGCGAAGCGCATGATGGCGTATTGTGGTTGGCTCAATGGCGGCCCTCCTTTTTGGCAATTCAATC
>NZ_NFKB01000048.1:0-22144 GCF_002160175.1 Faecalibacterium sp. An192 | reverse complement strand
CGGGTGGGCGGGTTTTACAATCCCTGGTTTTTCATCAGCGTCTCCAGGACTGCCAGGTCGGCCGACAGGTCCATGCTCTCGGAGGCATACAGGGCGTCCAGCTGATGCTCAAACGCCGTGGCAATAACCCCCACGTTCCGCTCCACTTCGGTGCGGACCGACGCGGCGTTTTCACCCCGCACCCCCTGCCGGGCCATGGCGGCATACTGTTCCAGCACATGGACCGCGTCGGGCAGATAGTAGTTGGCAAAGCGGCGGATCTGCTTGGCCTTGGCGGGGTTCGATTCCACCACCTCGATGATGGAGCGGCCGGCCCGTTCCATCCGGTCCATGGCCGCCGACATCTGGGGATCGGGCAGAGCGTCGTTCAGGGCGTGGAGGGTGTCCAGCTTTTGCTGGATGTCGGTGAGCATCTGGTCCACGTCTCCGCTGCCGGTGTGGAAGGGCACTTCCCGCTCGGTCACCTGCGGCGGGCAGACCCGGCTGGCTGCGGCAAAAGCCGCCGCAGCCCCCACCAGCATCACCGCCAGCGCCCAGAGTTTATACACCGGCAGGACAATGCACAGCACAAGCCCTGCTGCCGCTGCCGCATAAAAGGGCAGGACGCTGGGCTTTTCGGTGCGGATGATTTTACTCATGGTCGTATCTCCTTCGGGCTAAAAACGCTGTTCATACCCTAATAATAAAGCCTTTTAACAAAAACGCAAGGGTTTGGGTCAAGAATTTACAGCTTGGAAATGATTTTATCTTTCTTTTTTCACCGCAGGTAGGGCCCCAGCGCCTTGCCCCAGGCCTCCCGCAGACGGTCCATCTGCCAGGCGGCATTGGCGGGGCTGGTGCTGGGCAGCCGGACGGCCGGAATCCCGCTGACCGGCTGCATGTATTGGGTGTAGAGTTTATGAGCGGCGGCGCCGTTGCAGAACACCGCCTCAATGGGGGCCTTGGCCAGAAGGGCGGCGATGTCCTCCGGCACGGCGTCCCGGATGGAGGCATCCGACGCCCCCTCGATGGTGCAGCTGGCCAGCACGTCCCAGAGGGCCAGGTTATGCCGCAGAATCAGTCCCCGCTTGGCCTCAATGTCCTCCCGGGCCGGGACGGCCTCGCCGGTGAGACTGGCCAGCAGCGGCCAGAACCGGTTGTTGGGGTGGCCATAGTAAAAGCCCATGGCCCAGCTCTTGGGGCTGGGCCAGCTGCCCAGGATCAGGGCCCTGCTGTGGGGGCCGTAAACCGGAGGAAAGCTCATCCCTTGAACGCGCCTCCCCAGGCCGAGCCCAGGTCCCGGCCGGAGGGCTCTGCCCGGGGCCCGTCGAACCACAGCTCCTCGATGAGGTCGGCCAGGCCGTCCTCCCGCACGTCGCCGATGATCCGGTCAGCGGCTGCCTTGGCGTCGGGGCTGCCGTTATCCATGCAGCAGCCCAGGCCGGCGGCCCGCAGCATCCCGATGTCATTGGCCGAGTCGCCGGCGGCCACCGTCTCGTCCAGGGTGATGCCCATAGCCTCGCACAGGCCTGCCAGGCCGGTGCCCTTGTCCACCCCTTCCCGGACGATGTCGTAGCAGCACCAGCCCATTTCGTCCCGGCCGCCTACCCGCATGAAATGCAGGTTCAGGTGGCCGTACTTCTTCTGGAAGGCCTCCACGGCCTCCTCGGGGGCCACCATAAAGGCGGCGTGGGGCATATCGATCAGATGGCGGTCCTGGTCCTCGCCGTCCACACAGGCAAGGCCGGGGCTGCCCATCCGCTCGTACCGGCTGCGCAGGCCCTCATAGCCGCAGTAGGCATAATAGGCATCCCGGAAGTTGAACTGCAGCAAATAGTCGTAATCCTCGCAGAAGTCCACCAGGGCGTACATTTCCTCGGGGATGAGGGGCCGCTCGTAGACCGAAGCGCCATTGCGGTCCACCACATAGGCGCCGTTGCAGGTGATGGCATAGTCAAAGCGGATGGCCCCCAGCTGGCCGGGGGTCTTGATGGCGGGCCAGGCCCGGCCGGTGCTCAGGACGAATTTCCCACCGGCGGCCTGCATCTTCTGGACGGCGGCCTCCACCGCAGGGCGGGGCCGCTTTTCCCCAAAGGGAACCAGGGTGTTGTCGTAATCGCTGGATAACAGTTTGTACTTCATGTCTTCCTCCCTTATTGGGCTTCCTCATCCGTTGCGGCAGCCGGTCAGGTCGCAGATGACCTCGCCGGCCAGAATCAGCCCCGCCGCCGACGGCACAAAGGCTAGGGAACCCGGGGCCCGCTTTTTGGGCGCGCCGGGCCGGGCGGTGGGCTCTGCGGTGGTTTCCGGCTCCATTTCCTCCATCCGCGGGGCAAGGGCCGGCTCTTTGGAATAGACTACTTTGAGGTGTTTGACCCCCCGTTTGCGGCATTCATTCCGCATCACCCGGGCCAGCGGGCAGACCGAGGTGTCGTAGATGTCCGCCACCTCAAAGCGGGAGGGATCCAGCTTGTTGCCCGCCCCCATGGAGCAGATGATGGGGACGCCGGCGGCCTGGGCCTGCATCACCAGGGCCAGCTTGCCGGTCACCGTGTCGATGGCGTCCACCACATAGCTGTACTGGGTGAAGTCGAACTGATCCGCCGTCTCGGGGGTGTAAAAGGTCTTGTAGGTGCGCACCTGGATATCGGGGTCAATGTCCCGGATGCGGGCCGCCGCGGCGTCCACCTTGTACTGACCCAGGGTGGAGCGGGTGGCAATGATCTGGCGGTTCAGGTTGCTCAGGCAGACCTTGTCGTCGTCGATCAGGTCCAGAGCTCCCACGCCGCTGCGGGCCAGGGCTTCCACCACATAGCCGCCCACGCCCCCCACGCCAAAGACGGCCACACGGGCCCGGCGAAGCTGATCCAATCCCGCCTGACCCAGCAGCAGCCGGGTGCGGGAGTACTGTTCTCTTGTCGTATCTGTCATAAACTATGGTTCTCCTTGAGCCAGCCCAGCAGGGCGGCGCGATGATTGGGTATGGTTTCTTCGATCACCTGGTCCAGGGCCTCGGCCAGCAGGCGGCCCACCATGGGCCCCGGCTTCACCCCCAGGTCCAGCAGGTCCCGGCCAGTGATGGCCAGCTGGCTCACCCGGCAGCAGGCCCCTTCTTCCAGCAGGGTTTCAGCGGCCCGGGCTGTCTCCCCAAAAGCCGCCTGTCCGGTCTGGGCCTGCCGCAGTGCCAGCAATCGCCGGACGGTGTCCGGTTCCAGCCGGGCCAGCAGACGCCGGGCCTGAAGCCGGGGGCTGTCCCCGTTGAGGGTCAAACCGCTCTCCTGCACCAGGGTGCAGACCTCTTTCGCCTGCGCTCCGGAACACCGCAGCCGGGCCACCGAGTCGCAGGCTGTCCCGGTTCCCGCCGGGGCCAGCAGAGCCGCCAGCCGGGCCAGCGGGTCAGGCATCAGGGCATCCACCACCCGGCGGCTTTCGGCGTACCGCTCCGGCTGCCGGGCGCAGTCCAGCCCGGGCAGAATCTGTTCCAGAATTTCGGGCGGCATCCACCGGGCGGGTTTGGGGGCCGACAGCAGTTTGTACAGCTCCTGTCCTATGCGCTCGGCCGAGACACAGTCCAGCCGGGCCCGCTCCTGCAGGGCGGCCCGGGCAGTGGCCGGGTCCAGATCCAAAGCCTCTTTGGCCCCAAACCGGTACAGCCGCAGAATTCGCAGACCGTCCTCCTCAAACCGGCGGGCCGGGTCTCCCACCGCCCGCACCACATGGCGGACCAGCAGGTCCTCCCGGCCGCCGAAGGGGTCCACCAGACCCTCGGCGTCGTTGTAGGCCATGGCGTTGATGGTGAAATCCCGCCGGGCCAGGTCCTCCCGCACATCCGCCACAAAGTTCACCCGGTCGGGGTGGCGGCCATCTGAATAGCCCTCCTCCACCCGGAAGGTGGTGACCTCATAAAAGCCGCCGTCCTGTTTGACAGTGACGGTGCCGTGCTGCAGGCCGGTGGGGATGCACTGTTTCTCCCCAAAGAGTTCCAGCACCTGCTGCGGCCTGGCGCTGGTGCAGATGTCCCAGTCGTGGGGCGTGCGCCCCGCCAGACTGTCCCGGACGCAGCCTCCCACCAGATAGCCCTGATACCCCGCCCTGTGCAGCGCTGCCAGGACGGCAGCCGCGCCGGGGTCCATTGCAATGGTCATTTCACGCCTCCTCAAAGTGCAGGGTGACGGCCTTGCCGTCAAAGCCGCATTCCGCCGCCGGGCAGATGGCCCGGGCCAGGGGCAGGAATTCCTCCGGCTCCTTGATGCGGGGGGAGTAATGGGCCAGCCACAGCCGCCGGGCCCCGGCACGGGCCGCCAGGCCCGCGCTCTGGGAAAAGGTGCTGTGACCATACTTGGCGGCCTCAGCGGCCTGTTCTTCCTCGGCGTAGGTGGCGTCGCAGACCAGCAGGTCCGCATCCCGGGCCGCCGCTTCCAGCGCGGGACAGGGCGCGGTATCCCCCGAGAACACCACCCGGATTCCCCGCCGGGCAGGGCCGCAGACTTCCTGGGGCTGGACGGTGCGGCCCAGAGCCTCCACCGCCTCTCCTTTTTGCAGCCGCTTCCATTCCTGCATGGGAACCCCCAGGGCCCGGGCCTTTTCGGGGTCAAACCGGCCGGCCCGGGGTAGATAAAAAGCATAGCCCTGGCTGGGCACCCGGTGCCGGGTGGGAATGGCGGACAATTCCGCCCCGCCCTCAAACCAGAGGGGCTGTTCGCCCGCATCGGCCAGCACCACCGGATAGGGCAGCGGCCCCGCCAGCACCCGCATCACGCTCCAGAAGGATTCCAGCCCTTTGGGCCCTGTCAGAAGCAGGGGCGCGGTGCGGCCCTGGCATCCGATGGTCTGCATCAGGCCCGGCAGACCGAACACATGATCCCCATGGTAATGGGTCAGACAAATGGCCTCCAGTTTGGAAAGGCTCACCCCGGCTTTCACGGCGGCAGCCTGGGTGCCCTCGCCGCAGTCCAGCAGCAGACTGTGGCCGCCCCAGGACAAAAGGGCCGCGGTCAGGGCGCGGTCGGGCAGCGGCATGGTGGCCGCGGTGCCCAGCAAGGTGACTGTAACCATATCCTGCCTCCTCTCTGCTCGAAAATACGCTTGTCAGCCCTGGGCGGGCTGTTCCCAATTTTTACAGACGTCCACCCAGGCCCTATATCCCGAGTGCTTTTCCAGCTCGGGGATGGTCAGCTCAATGGCGGAATTGCTGCTGCCGCAGGCGGGGAACACCGTCTCAAACCGTTTGAGGGAGGCGTCCAGATACACCGTCACCCCCGGGTTCACCGCAAAGGGGCAGACTCCGCCCACCGCGTGGCCGATGAGCCGGGCGGCCTCGTCGGCGGTCAGCATTTTGGCCTTGGTGCCAAACTGCTGTTTGTACTTGTGGTTGTCAATCTTGGCGTCTCCCGCGGCCACAATCAGCACCGGCCCCTCGTTCACCATAAAGGACAGGGTCTTGGCGATCCGGCCCGGCTCACAGCCCACCGCCTGGGCGGCCAGTTCCACTGTGGCGCTGGACACCGGAAACTCCAGCACCCGGTCCTCCATGCCGCAGGTTTTGAAATAGGCTTTGACTTTTTCAATGGACATTTTTCTTCCCCCTCCATCGGTTTGCACGCCCCGCGGGCGTATCTCTTATACTATAACACACACCGCCCCAAAACGCCATATTGACGCCCCTTTGCCGGGGGGCTTGACTTTTTTATTAGATCCGTTATAATGAGGGCGTTCCCGCCCGGAGAACAAAAACAGAATACCGTCTCATCGGAGGATCGTGTATCGCAATACACCAAAGAGATGCTGTATCTCTGATCGGATAAGATGTCGAGTGCGCTCGGTTGTTGTTACGTTGTTGCAATGGCCGGGCGCCTTTTTTGGTTTCTGGAAAATCGCCGCCCCGGACCGGCGCACCGGGGTTTATCCTCCGCTTTTCTCTTGCCATGACAGAAAGGAGATGTTTCATCTTTATGGAATCCACCGCACTTTTTGCCAAGACACCCCCTGTAAAGCTGTTCTTTATCGCCTCCATTCCCGGAGCCGTCAGCATGCTGGCCTCCTCGCTGTACCAGTTTCTGGACGGCATCTTTGTGGGGAACTTTCTCAACTCCACCGCCTTTGCGGCCCTCAATCTGGCCCTGCCCTTTGTCATCATCAACTTTTCCCTGGCCGACCTGATTGGCGTGGGGTCCTCGGTGCCCATTTCCATCGCCCTGGGCCGGGAAAACCGCCGGGAGGCCAACAACATTTTCACCTGCGCCTGCATCCTGATTGTGGCCACCGGCGCCCTGATGGGGGCCATCATGTTTGCGGCGGCGCCCTTCCTCATCGGCATGATGGGCGCCAAGGGCGATTTCGCCGCCCAGGCGGTCCAGTATCTGCGGACCTATGCCCTCTGTTCCCCCTTCACCACCATCCTGTTCGCAGTGGACAACTACCTGCGGATCTCGGGCTACATTCGGGGCAGCATGTATCTGAACATCCTGATGTCGGTCCTCTGCGTCGCCTTTGACGTGCTGTTTCTGGGCGTGTTCGGATGGGGCATCTGGGCGGCGGCCTTCGCCGCCTCGCTGGGCATGTTCCTGTGCGTCCTACTGGCCTTCATCCCCTTTGTCCGGGGCAAAGCCCTGCTCCACTTCTGCCGGCCCCGGTTTGAGGCCCGGCAGCTGCGCCAGATCTTTGTCTGCGGCTGTCCCAGCTTTTTGAACAACATCGCCGGCCGCATCACCTCCATTCTGATGAACCTGTTCCTGGTGCGGCTGGGCGGCGAGCTGGCCGTCTCGGTCTACGGCGTTCTGATGTACGTGGACGGCTTTATCCAGCCCCTCATGTACGGCATGTGCGATTCCCTCCAGCCGGCGGTGGGCTACAACTGGGGCGCCCGGAAATTCTCCCGGGTGCGGGCCATCGAAAAATGCTGCTTCATCGCGGCGGCGGTCATCTCGCTGGTGTCGGTGGTGGTCATCGGCCTGGCCCCGGCCTGGATTACCCGGCTGTTCATCGCCGGCGCCGCCGAGGACGCCCTGGCCATGTCGGTGGGCGCGCTGCAGCTGTTCAGCCTGACCTATCTGACCCGCTGGCTCTCCTTTGCCACCCAGAGCTATATGCTGGCCATCGAAAAGCCTCTGGCCGCCTCCATCATCTCGGTGTCCACCGCCCTGCTGTTCCCGGTGGCGCTTTTGCTGGTGCTGTGGCCTCTGGGGTTGCAGGGTTTGTGGATCAACTTCCCCGCCACCTCGGCCCTGGCGGCCATCCTGGCAGCGGTGATCCTCCGCCGCAAGTGGCCGGAGCTCCATCAGCCCGACGCCGCCTGACCCGGGTCATGCCGCGGCCATATGCCCGGTTATTCCCACAAGGCATTTGTGCTTTTCCTTCTCTTGTGCTATAGTAGGATATGGAATCCGCCGCCCGGCTGCTGCGGCATCCGGCGGCACAAAACACAGGTATAAGGAGAACCATCACGTGAACAAACAGCTGAAAACTCTGACTTTGTCCGCCATGTTCCTTGCTCTGGGCCTGGTACTGCCCTTCTTCACCGGGCAGATCCCCCAGATTGGCAGCATGCTGCTGCCCATGCACCTTCCCGTGTTCCTCTGCGGTCTGATCTGCGGCTGGCAGTACGGCGCAGCCGTGGGTTTCATTGTACCCCTGCTGCGGTCGGTCCTGTTCGGGATGCCGCCCCTGTTCCCCACCGCCACCTCCATGGCCTTTGAGCTGATGACCTACGGCCTGGTGGTGGGCCTGCTGTACAGCCGGTCCCGCTGGCAGTGCATCCGGGCCCTGTACCGCTGCCTGCTGCTGGCCATGCTGGCCGGCCGCGCCGTCTGGGGCGTGGTGCAGGCGGTGCTGCTGGGCCTGACCGGCAGCGCCCTGACCCTGCAGGTCTTTATGGCCAGCGCCTTCCTCAACGCCATCCCCGGCATCATCATCCAGCTGATCCTGATTCCTACGGTGATGGTGGCCCTCAACCGCACCGGGCTGGTGCCCTTCCGTCAGGCCAAAAAGCCCGCCGGCGAAACCCGCTGATCCCACAAACCAAAAACCGGAGCCTTCCAAAAGGCTCCGGTTTTTTCATATCCGCCGATCCTGCTCAATCTTCTCCCGCAGGCGGGACAGAAACAGTTCCGCCGCCGGGGAAAACACCTGATACTTTTTCCACACAATATCCAGGCCCGACTCCAGCCTTGGCCACAGGGGCCGGAAACACAGTTTGCTGCTCTCCGAGGTGTTGGCCAGGCCGTCCAGGGTGATGGCGTACCCCACCCCCGCCTCCACCAGCAGGGCCGCATTGTACACCAGGTTATAGTTGACCGCAATGTCCAGCTTGCCGAAGTCCTCCCCAAACCAGTCCGCAAAGGCGTTTTCTCCCGGGTGGGGGGTGATGACCTGGCGGGAACAGATCAGAGGCAGCTCCATCAGGTCGGCCTTTTCGATGTACTCCTTCTGGGCCAGGGGGCTGTCCCGGCGCATCAGCACCCCCCAGACGTCCTTGGCCGGCAGGCTGAGGGTGTCGTATTTGGCGATGTCCGCCGGCTGGATCAGGATGCCGAAATCCAGCAGGCCCTTGTCCAGCCGGTCGGTCACGTCCTGGGCGTTGCCGCTGTGCAGGTGATACCGGATGCCGGGGCACTCTGCCCGCAGCTGCCGGATCAGGTCCGCAATGGGGCACAGGCCCCGGGTCTCGCCGCTGCCGATGTAGATATCTCCGCTGATGGTGTCCTCCAGGGCGATGAACTCGGCCTCGGTCTTGTCCACCATAGCTACAATCTCCTCGGCCCGCTTGCGCAGCAGCACTCCCTCGGGGGTCAGGTCCACCCGGTGGCTTTTGCGGATGAGAAGCTGACGGCCCAGCTCCTGCTCCAGGTCCTGCATCTGCCGGGACAGGGTGGGCTGGGTCAGGTGCAGAAAATTGGCGGCCCGGGTGATGCTGCCCTCCCGGGCTACCGCCAGAAAATAGCGCAGTGTCCGTATCTCCATCCCTATGCGGCAGGGCGCGGCCTTCCGGGCCCCTGCCGTCCTCCTTTCCGCTTTTTGCCTTTTCAGTATACACCCTTTTTGGTATGCCTGCCAAGCATTTCTCCCAATAAAAACGAAGTATTTGCTATTTGACCGGCGCTGTCCTACAATACAACCAGAAACAAACCCCAGCGGGCCAAGGAGGTGTGCCGGATGGAAACCCTTTCAGAAGAGCAGGTGTTCCGCCTGCGGCGGAACCTGTCGGACGCCGGATGCGACGACGACCTCATTGCCCGCTTTCTGGAGCTGGAGCAGGCCCACCGCCGCTGCGAACAATACCGCATGCTGGCCCGCCAGAAGGCAGCCCTGCTCCAGACGCTCCACTGTGTGGAATATAAGATTGACTGTCTCGATCACCTGCTCTACCTGATGCACAAGCAGGACGCAGATCCCAAAGGAGGTTTTTGGCTATGACCCAAGAAGCACTGCACCTGACCCAGGAATGGGACAAGACCTTTGCCCCCAGCAGCCAGGTCACCCACCGCAAGGTGACCTTCCACAACCGGTACGGCATCACCCTGGCGGCTGACCTCTATCAGCCGGCGGACGCCGCCGGGCCCCTGCCCGCCCTTGCGGTCTGCGGCCCCTTCGGCGCCGTCAAGGAACAGGCCTCGGGCCTGTACGCCCAGACCATGGCCGAAAAGGGCTTTCTGACCCTGGCCTTTGACCCCTCCTTCACCGGCGAGAGCGGAGGCCAGCCCCGGTACATGGCCTCCCCCGACATCAACACCGAGGACTTCCAGGCCGCGGTGGATTTCCTGTCGGTGCAGGACAACGTGGACCCCGACAAAATCGGCATCATCGGCATCTGCGGCTGGGGCGGCCTGGCCCTGAACACCGCCGCCCTGGACACCCGGGTCCGGGCCACCGTCACCTCCACCATGTACGACATGAGCCGGATCAACGCCAAGGGCTACTTTGACGCCGAGGACAGCGAAGAAGCCCGCCACGCCAAGCGGGCCGCCCTGAACGCCCAGCGCACCGCCGACTACCGCAGCGGCAGCTATGTGCTGGGAGGCGGCGTGGTGGACCCCCTGCCGGAGGACGCCCCCTTCTTTGTGAATGACTACTACGACTACTACAAGACGCCCCGGGGCTATCATCCCCGGTCCCTCAACTCCAACGGCGGCTGGAACGTCACCGGCTGCATTTCCTTCCTCAACCAACCCATCCTGGCCTACACCAATGAAATCCGCAGTGCCGTGCTGGTGATCCACGGCGAAAAGGCCCACTCCTGCTACATGAGCCGGGACGCCTTTGCGGCCATGATGGAGGGCAATCCCTGCCCCGAAAACAAAGAGCTGCTCATCATCCCCGGGGCGGTCCACACCGATCTCTACGACCGGACCGACGTCATCCCCTTCGACACCATGGCAGCGTTTTTCCACAAGTACCTGGATTAAAGTTGAAAAGAGCGGACCTGCAAAGGTCCGCTCTTTTTGGTTGTCAGGTTTCCGGATCGGGTTGGGATTTGGAGAAGACGTTGCGGCGGCAGATCTGCCAGCTGACCGCAGCGGCCACCACTTCGGTGACCCAGAAGGCGTGCCAGACGCCCACCGCGCCCCAGATGCGGCTGAGCACAAAGGCCACCGGGATGATGCACAGAGCGTACCGCAGCAGGGAGATCAGCAGCGAGGGCCCGCCCATGCCCAGGCCCTCCAGGGCGCCGCAGGAAATAACCGACACCGCCGAAATGATAAAGCCCAGGCTGATGATCCGCAGGGCGGTGCTGCCCACCGCGATGGTCTCGGCGTTGGAGGAGAACAGGCCGATAAGCCAGTCCGGCACCACCCAGCACAGGACGGTGCCCACCGCCATGATCCCCACCGAGAGGGTCAGGCCGGTCATAAAGATTTTGCGGACCCGCTCATGCTCCCGGGCGCCGTAGTTGTAGCCGATGATGGGCCGCATGCCCTGGACAATGCCGCTGGCCGGCAGGTACAGGAAGGTCTGGAGCTTGTAGTAGACGCCCAGCACCAGCACATAGACCTCAGAGTACGCCGTCAGGATGATGTTCAGGCAGGAGATCAGCAGGGAGGGCAGGGCCAGATTCAGAGTGGCCGGCACGCCCACGGCGTACATCTTCCGGGTGATGGCCCAGTCGATCATATCCCGGCCAAAACGGATGCGGACGGGGATACGGCCGGTGAAATAGCAGACCAGATAAATGCCCAGGCTGAACAGCTGGCCCACGCCGGTGGCGATGGCTGCGCCTTCCACACCCATGGCCGGGAAGGGGCCCCAGCCAAAGATCAGCACCGGGTCCAGCAGGATATTGGTGACGCAGCCCGACAGCATGCAGACCATGGTCATCATCATCTTGCCGGTGGCCTGGCAGATTTTTTCCAGCGACATGGCCGCGGCGACCACGGCGGAGAAGGCAAAGGCGATCCGGGAATAGCGCACGCCCAGGTCAATCACCACCCCGTCGGTGGTGAACATCCCCAGAAAGGCCGGCATGACGGGGATGCAGATGGCCATCAGCACCAGGCCGTGGAGGACGTTCCATACGATGCTCTGGGAGGCGGCCGCCGTGGCTTTGCGGCTTTCCTGAGCCCCCAGATGATAGGAGATGACGGCGTTGGCGCCCACCGAAAAGCCGATGGTCACCGCATTGATCAGGTTCTGCAGCGGGAACACCAGAGACAGGGCCGTCATGGCGCTCTCGCTGATCTGGGCTACATAGTAGCTGTCCACGATGTTGTACAGCGACGACACCAGCATCGACAGCACCATCGGCAGAGACATGGACAACACCAGCGGCAGAACCGGTTTTGTTTTCATAAAGCTTTGCTGCATGTAATTAAGGCTCCTTGCGTTGTGTAGTGAATTTCATGCCCTTTTGGCAACCAAAGGGCCCCATTAAAAAAAGCTATATTCTCCCCTGTTTGTCTCAGAAACAGGAAAAAATATAGCTTTCGCAGTGCATATTGTAATACAGACCCGCCCGGTTGTCAAGCGCCAAATTCTGAAAAAATCGCGGCGGCGGGCCGCTTTCCTTCCGGGCCGGGCCGTGTTATAATAAAACAGCCAGCCAATCCCGGCTCCCGGACTGGCTTTTGGCCCGCCGGGCCGCATAGACTGGTACAAAGCAAACCAAGCGAGGTGTACATCCATGAAAGTTCTTATGATCAACGGCAGCCCCCGGGTGGGCGGCAACACGTCCATCGCCCTCAAGGAGATGGAGGCTGTCTTCGCCCAGGAGGGCATCGAGACCGAAACCATCCAGATTGGCAACCAGGCCATCCGCGGCTGCATCGCCTGCAATACCTGTGCCCAGAAGGGCCAGTGTGTCTTTGACGACGCCGTCAACGCCGTGGCCCCCAAGTTCGAGGCCTGCGACGGCCTGGTCATCGCGTCCCCGGTGTATTACGCCTCGGCCAACGGCACCCTGATCTCCTTCCTGGACCGGTTGTTCTACAGCACCCACTTCAGCAAGGCCATGAAGGTGGGCGCCAGCGTGGTGGTGGCCCGCCGCGGCGGCCTGTCTGCCACCTTTGACCAGCTGAACAAATACTTCACCATCGCCGGTATGCCGGTGGCCTCCAGCCAGTACTGGAACAGCGTCCACGGCCGCGCCCCCGGCGAGGCCGCCCAGGATGCCGAGGGCCTGCAGACCATGCGGGTTCTGGCCCGGAACATGTCCTTCCTGATCAAGAGCATCGCCCTGGGCAAAGAGACCTACGGCCTGCCCGAGGCCGAGGCCCCCCAGCGCACCAGTTTCATCCGGTAATTTTCCCCGTCCATGCCCGCCTTCCCCGCCGGAAGGCGGGCCTTTTTGCGCCTTGACAAAGGGGCTTTCTCTATGCTATCGTGTCATCGAACCATATCACAAGGAGACAATGTCATGCGCTACAATGCAGCCCCCATGGAGGGCCTCACCGACCGGGTCTGGCGCCAGACCCATCAGCACATCTTCGGCGGGGCGGACCGGTATTACGCCCCCTTTATCTCCCCGCCCGAAAACCGCATCCCGGTGAAAAAGAAGATGGACGAGCTTCTGCCCGAGGCCAACCCCGGCGTGCCGGTGATCCCCCAGCTTTTGGGCAAGGACGGCAGCTGCGCCGCCTGGATGATCGGCGTTCTGCGCCAGATGGGCTACACCGAGGTCAACCTGAATTTCGGCTGTCCCTCCGGCACCGTCACCGCCAAGGGAAAGGGCGCCGGCATGCTGCGGGACCTGGAGGCTTTGGACCGGTTCCTGGACATGGTCTTTGAGGAGGCAGGCAGGCCCATCTCGGTCAAAACCCGGATCGGGGTGGACAAGCCGGAGGAATTCCAGGCCATTCTGGAGGTCTACAACCGCTATCCCCTGGCCGAGCTCATCATCCATCCCCGGGTGATGCGCCAGCTGTACCGGGGCCAGGCAGACCGGGACGCCTTTGCCGCCGCCCTGCCCGCCTGCCATTTTCCCGTCTGCTACAACGGGGACATCACCACGCCCCAGGACCTCGCCGCCCTGGAGGCCGCCTGGCCCGGTCTTTCGGGCCTGATGGCGGGCCGGGGCCTCATTGCCGACCCGGCCCTGTTCCGCCGGGCCCGGGGCGGGGCCCCCGCCTCCAAAGAGGAGCTGCGGGCCTATCTGGATGGGCTGTACACCGGCTACACCGCCGCCTTTGGCAGCGCTCCCGCCGCCATCAGCCGGATGAAAGCCTTCTGGCACGAGTGCATCGGCCTGTTTGAGGGGACCGAAAAGCTGGAAAAGCAGCTAAAAAAGCTGCGGGAGCCCTGGGAATATGAGGTGACGGTGAACCAGATTTTCACCCTGCCCCTGCGCCGGTAACGAAAAACCCGCCACCCCTCACGGGGGCAGCGGGCCGGATCAGATGTGGATGGAATCAGACATCCAGATAGTTGCGCAGCAGCGCCTGCAGCAGGTCATCGCGGTCAACCTTGCGAATCAGGGAGCGCGCGCCGTTGTGGGTCGTGATGTAGGTGGGGTCTTCCGACAGGATGTAGCCCACCAGCTGATTGACCGGGTTATAGCCCTTCTCTTTCAGCGCAGCATACACTTGCTGCAATATCTCACGGATCTGCTCGTCCTTTTCATCGTGGATCGAAAAAATAGCAGTAGGTTCACTCATAACAATCCACTCCCTTCTGCTTTGTGGATACAAAGCGGTCTGCGGCCACGGGCTGCCGCACAAATGCTTCTTTTATTCTACACGAATCAGGCCCAAACTTCAAGTACGGATACAAATATTTACAAAACAGCTACATCTAAAGTAGTATTTGAGCCTCTGTTTTGAGCACGGTGCGAGGGCTTTTTCCCTGCATCGCGGGCCCCAAGTGGGGCATCGTCCCATTTTCAGGTCATTTTCCCGCTCTGAGCGGGTCCGGCCGGCGGCCGGGAAAGGAGGAGCTGTATGATCTTCGGCATCGGATGCGATCTGTGCGCCGTGGCCCGGATGGAAAAAAGCCTCACCGGCCCCCACGGGGCCGCCTTTGCGCGGCGGGTGCTGGGCCCTGAGGAGCGGGCCGCCCTGGGCCTCTCGGAGGAGGGAGAGGGCACCCTCTCGGCCCACCGCATCGCCAGCGCGGCGGCCGACTTTGCCGCCAAGGAGGCCTTCCTCAAGGCGGCAGGCACCGGTCTGGCGGGCCCCTTCTCCCTGGCCGAGATCCAGGCTGTGCGGCTCCCCTCCGGGGCGCCGGCCTACCGGTTTTCGGGCCGGACCGCCGAGTGGGTGGCCCAGCACCAGCTCACCGCCCATCTCACCCTCAGCCACGACGGCGGCATGGCCATGGCGGTCTGCCTGCTGGAAGAAAACGGAACTCCCTGCATAAGATAAACCAGCGGCGGCCTGCATAGGCCCGGGGCCTTTGGGGCATACTTCTGGTGTCACCCAAAGGGCTGCGGGCCGCTGGCACGCCAACACATAGAGCGGCCAGATACCGCGCCCCCCAATCTGTAAGGAGGGAGTTCCATGGAGGTACACAGAGGAGAAGTTTTTTACGCCGACCTGTCGCCTGTGGTCGGCTCGGAGCAGGGCGGCGTCCGCCCGGTGCTGATCGTCCAGAACGAAATCGGAAACCGGCACAGCCCCACCGTGATCGCGGCGGCCATTACATCCCGGCTGGATAAGACCCGCCTGCCCACCCACATCAACATCCGGGCGGCCGACACCGGCCTGGCCAAGGACAGCGTGGTGCTGCTGGAGCAGATCCGCACGTTGGATAAGCACCGGCTGCGCCAGCGCGCCGGCCAGATCACCCCCGAGGACCAGAAACGGGTCAACCAGGCCCTGGACGTCAGCCTGGGGCTGAACGGCTATTGAGCTTCCTGGCGGCCTGACCCGCCACACTGAAAATCCCCGCCTGGCATTGCGCCACGGCGGGGATTTTTTGGGTGATACACCACAAGGAAATGAAAAACCCCGGAACGTATGTTCCGGGGTCTGGTGGACGGTACAGGACTCGAACCTGTGACCTCCTGCACGTCAAGCAGATGCTCTACCAGCTGAGCTAACCGTCCAAAGTGTCTCGCGACTCAAGTATAATACCACACTTTGGCGGAAAATGCAAGAGGTTTTTTCAATTTTTCTTCAAATCAGACGCCGGCGCGGTCCGGGTTCCAGAGAATGCTCTCCTCCGAGGTCTCCACGGTGCCGTAATGGATCTCATAGGGCAGGGTCTTGTTGTAGCGGAAACCGCACTTTTCGATGACCCGCGCCGAGCGGGTGTTGCGGTCAAAGTGGCCCGCAATCAGGAAATCCAGCTTTTCCACCTCAAACAGGTACCGGATCACCGCCTTGACCGCCTCGGGCATCAGTCCCTGGCCCCAGCAGTCTTTAGCCAGCACATAGCCGATCTCCCGGCCCCGGGGGCCGGCCAGCTCGGGATAATTTTCCTCGTCGTAGCACTCAATGCCCAGGGAACCCACCACCCTGCCCTGATATTCCAGGGCGAAGGTCTTGTGCTGGCTGATGAACAGGTCCAGAATTTTCTGGGTCTCCTCCCGGCTCTGGTGGGGCAGCCATCCGGCCATCTGGCCCACCCCATCCACCCGGGCATAGGCGTAAAAATCCTCCAGGTCCTCCGGACGCCAGGGGCGCAGGGTCAGCCGCGGGGTATGGAGCACCACATCCCGGATATCAATGGGCGAGTTCATGGACTTTTCAGCCCTCCTGCACCATCATCCGGGCAGCCTTGTAAATATCGCCGCAGCCCAGGGTGATGACCAGGTCGCCTTCCCGGGCGTTTTCCTTGACCCACTGGGCGGCCGCATCCAGGCTGTCTACCACCACGGCCCCGGGGATCTTGGCGGCCAGCTTGGCGCTGTTGATGGAGGGGTCGTTGGGCTCACGGCTGCCCAGAATCGGGGTCAGAACGGTGACGTCGGCCAGCTTCAGCACGTCTACAAAATCATTCAGCAGCATTTTGGTGCGGCTGTATGTAAACGGCTGATGGACGGCGATCAGGCGCTTGTAGCCCAGTTCCTTGGCGGTGGTGAGGGTAGCCCGCATTTCGGTGGGGTGATGGGCATAGTCGTCCACCACCACGGCGCCGTTGCACTCGCCGTACACCTCAAAGCGGCGGCATGCGCCCTTGAAGGAGGCCAGGGCATCGGCGCACTGCTCCACGGTCAGGCCCATGGACAGGCAGACGGCGCACATGGCCAGAGCGTTGTAGATGTTGTGGTAGCCGGGCACCGCCAGCTTGATGTGGCCGGTGGCATGGTCCCAGGACTTCAGGTCGAACTCATAGAAGCCGGGGCGGTACTCGGTGATGTTGATGGCCTGATAGTCGCCGCTGTTCTTGATGCCGAAGGTGCGGACACGGCGCTGGATGGTGTACATGACATCCATGGTGTTCTTGTCGTCGGCGTTGGCGAAAATCATAAACTGGGTCATGAGGGAGAAGCGCTTGAAGGCAAACTTCAGCTCGCCCATGCTGCCGTAGTAGTCCAGATGGTCGTTGTCAATGTTCAGCACCACCGACAGATAGGGGGTCAGCTTGAGGAAGGTCTCGGCGTACTCGCAGGCCTCCACCACAATGTCGTCACCCTTGCCGGCCTTGCCGTAGCCGCCGATCAGGGGCAGCTTGCCGCCGATGACGGCGCTGGGGTCCCGGCCTGCCAGTTCCAGGGCGGTGGTGATCATGGCGGTGGTGGTGGTCTTGCCGTGGGTGCCCGAGACACAGATGCTGTTCTTGTACAGGCGGCTCACATAGCCCAGCAGGACGCTGCGCTCCACCGTGGGGATGCCGTAGCTCTCGGCGGCGGCCAGCTCCACATTGTCCTTGGGGATGGCGGCCGAATAGACCACCAGATCGGCGCCGACGATGTTGTCGGCGTCGTGGTGCAGGGTCACCTTGATGCCCATTTCCCGCTCGGAGCGGATGATGCTGCCGTCCAGCACGTCGCTGCCCGAAATTTCATACCCCTTAGCTGCCAGAATCTGGATCAGCGGGTACATGCCGCTGCCGCCGCAGCCGATGAAATGAATCTTTTTGACATGATCCAGCAGGCGCTGGTCATAATTGCTGAACATGTTCATAAAACGCGTTACCTCCCTATATCCGCGGCCCGTCCGGCCGGAAGAAGTCCTGGACCGGGCCCGATGGCTCCCGCAGGACACAATGGTGCATTGTTACTGATTATTATAGTATTTTTAGCGGACGAAATAAACAGTTCCCCTTCATTTTTGAGAAAAAGCCGGAAATCACTTCTCTTTTTTGTAGGATACTACAAGAGCAGACCGCCGGCCCGATCGGCTTCCGGGACTGTTCAGCGGCCCTTCCGGGCCATAATTTCGTCCAGAATGGCCCCGGCCACCGCGTCCTTGCTCATCAGGGGCAGCTGCCGCACGCCGCCATCCGGTGTCAGGAAAGTGACCAGGTTGGTGTCCACCCCAAAGCCCGCTCCCGGGTCCTTGAGGTTGTTGGCCACGATCATGTCCAGATTTTTCCGCTGGAGCTTTTCGGCCGAGTGAGCCACCATGTCCCGGGTTTCCATCGAGAAGCCGCAGAGGAACTGATGGGTTTTGCGGGGGCCGATGGTGCCCAGAATGTCGGCGGTGCGCACCAGAGGGATGCTCATATCCCCGTCCGACTTTTTGACCTTGTCGGCGGCCACGGTGGCGGGCCGGTAATCGGCCACCGCCGCCGCCATCACCAGAATATCGGTCTGTTCAAAGCGGCTGGTGACGGCCTCATACATATCCTGCGCCGAGGTGATGGCCACATCTTCCGTGAAGCGCACCGGCTCCAGGGCGGTGGGACCATGGATCAGGGTGACGCTGGCGCCCCGCATGGCGGCAGCCCGGGCCACCGCATAGCCCATTTTGCCGGTGGAGTGGTTGGTCAGGAACCGGACCGGGTCAATGGCCTCCTGGGTGGGGCCGGCGGTGACGGTCACCCGCAGGCCTGCCAGGTCCTTGGGGGTGAGGGCCTGCTCCACATAGTCCAGCAGGACGGCGTCGGCGGGCAGGCGGCCCTTGCCCACGTCATGGCAGGCCAGGACCCCGCTCTCGGACGGAATGATGGTGAATCCGTACCGCTCCAGGGTGCGGATGTTGTCCTGGGTGATGGGGTTTTCCAGCATGCCGGTGTTCATGGCCGGAGAGACCAGTTTGGGGCAGCCGGCCGCCAGGACGGTGGTGGTCAGCATATCGTCGGCGATGCCGTGGGCCATCTTGGCGATGACGTTGGCGGTGGCGGGGGCCACCAGAATCACGTCCGCCTTTTTGGCCAGCGAAATATGAGTGACGTCAAATTGAAAGTCGCGGTCAAAGGTATCCACGATACACTTGTGGCCGGTCAGAGTCTCAAAGGTCAGGGGTGTGATGAACTGGGTGGCGTTGCGGGTCATGATGACCTCCACATCGGCCCCCCGCTTTTTCAGCGCGCTGGCCACATTGGCCATCTTATAGGCGGCGATGCCGCCGGTGATCCCCAACAGGACACACTTGCCTTGCAGATCCATAAGGAATGCCCTCCCTGTTTCAGTGATTGCTGTGCTATAGACAGTATAAACCAATCCGGCCAGGATGACAAGCGCAGGCTGCCCGTCCTGCTCCCAAACGCAAAAAAGCGCCCCCGCGGCCTGTCAAATCGCGGGAGCACTTTTCGGGGGGTAAACGGACGGCCCTTGATGGCGCGCAGGCCGTCCCGGGAATCGCTTAGTTAGATGGTTTCTGCCGCAGCGGCCTTGAGCCGGGCCAGGTCTGCGGCGTCGGGATGGCTGGCAGCCTGGTCAAAGTTGGCCAGCATCATGGCCCGCCGGGGGCTGTCCTCCATCTGCAGGTAGCGGTCGCGGACCGCCTGGGGCATTTTGCCCTGACACATATAGGTGCCCAGAACCTGGACGCCGGGGGCGAGGTTTTCCTTCACCCGGGCCAGAATCTGGTCGAAATAGGCCGGAGATCCGCCAAAGCCGGCGGTGCCGAAGAGGAATACCTTCTGGCCGGTCAGCCCCTGCAGGAACTCCTTCAGCGGCTGGTCACAGGTGCCCTTGTCGGTCCAGAACCCCGCATACACCACGTCGGCGGCCAGGGCCTCCGGGGCGGGCGCACCGAAGTAAACACATTCTTCCGGGGGCAGAGCGTCCCGGATGGCCTGGGCCAGCAGGGCGGTATTACCGGTCCGGCTGCTGTAAACGATTGCGTAGCTCATTTGGTTTCCTTCCTTTCATAGATGCAGTGGACGCCGCGGTGGGCCATTATCCCGCCCAGGCACTCTTTATTGCAGCGGACGCAGCGGTGAATCTCACCGGCGCGGCCTTCCTGTACCTTTCTGGGCCATTCGGGGTCGGCGATCAGCTGGCGGCTCATGGCCGCACAGTCGATCCGTCCGGACTGCAGCTGTTCTTCCACAAAGTCGGGGTCACCCAGGCCGCCCACCCCGCAGATGGGCAGCTGGCTCAGGGCCCGCACCTGGTCGCAGAACTTCAAGAAGCAGCCCTCATCCCCAAAGACCGGGTGATTCCGGGGCGGGATGGTGTCGCTCAGTTCCCCGTGGTTGGCCAGGGTCACATGGAAGCTGGTGACTCCCGCCTGTTCCAGCAGGGGCACAAAGACGGGGAGCTCTTCCTCCAGCACGCCGGCGTTGCCGTAGTGGGGGTTCTCCTGCCGCACCGCCAGCTTGTAGTCGATGGGCAGCTGGGGCAGACGGCGGCGGATGGCGGACACCGCCTCCACCGCAAAGCGGGCCCGGTTTTCGGGGCTGCCGCCGTAGGCGTCGGTGCGGTGGTTGAACACCGAGGAGCTGAAGCTGCCGCACATCCGGTCCCCGTGGACCTGGACCATATCAAAGCCGGCCTCCACCGCCTTTTCGGCGGCGGTGCCGAAGGCCTCGGTGATCCGGTGAATCTTCTCCAACGGCAGGCCGGTGATGTAGGGTCCCACCTGCTGGTTCAGAAGGGGGCGCAGCTCCTCCATCGAGATTTTCTTGGTCAGCACGCCGGGGATGTACTTGAGCATCCCTTTCAGGTTGGAGTCGGACTGATGCAGCTGGGCGCAGATCCGGCAGCCCTCGCTGTGGACGGCGTCCACCATGGCCTTGTAATAGGCAAAGCCCTTTTTGGAATACAGGGACGGCCCGAATTTGCCGGGCAGCACCGGCACATCCCCAATGATAATCATGGCGCAGCCGCCGGCGGCCAGGCGGCGCAGATAGGCCACCTGTTCCTCCATGGGCAGGCCCATGCTGGTGGGGGCAAAAATAATCCGGTTCTTTAAAACAAGCCCGCCGTAGTTCAGAGGGCTGGTGATGGTTTCATACATAGCAGGATCTTCTTTCTGAAGTGGATTGCAAGGGTCTTTTTTCTTGACCTGGTCAAGTATAGCAGCTTAGCTTGACAAAGTCAAGTATTCAATCGTGAAAATTTTGAGGCAGCCTTCTCTCCCCCGCGGTCTATGGAAATTTGCCTTGGGTTGTGGTATTCTGGGGCAGTGCAGGGATATTTCCTGCCGCCAGGCTCCCCGGGCCGCCTGATATGCGCCCGGTTCCCCGCTGCTTTTTTGAGGGTCAACCTGCCCGCAGACCGGGCGTTCCCCTCTTATATTTATAACGAACGCGCCATCCGGAAAGGGGGCATCGCCATGCGCGGCGGCATCATCTCCCAAAAAATTGCATAAACCCATGTAAATCATCACAGAAACACTTGCGATATTTACATGGGAGGACCCGAACATGAAAGAAAACAAATACGACAACGACGTCTTTTTCCAGAAATACAGCCAGATGCTGCGGTCTCAAAAGGGTTTGCAGGGGGCCGGCGAATGGTCCGAGCTGCAGAAGATGCTTCCCGCTTTTGCGGGGCAGCGGGTTCTGGACCTGGGGTGCGGCTACGGCTGGCATTGCAAATACGCCGCCGACCATCAGGCCTCCTCGGTGCTGGGGACGGACATTTCGGAGAAAATGCTTCAAAAGGCCCGGGAAATCAACTCCGCCCCGCAAATTCAGTACCAGCGCATCGCCATGGAGGACCTGGACTTTCCCGACGAGAGCTTCGATGTAGTTTTGAGCTCCCTGGCCTTCCACTATGTACAGGATTTTGGGGCCCTGGCGGCCCGGATTGCCCGATGGGTCCGGCCCGGCGGCCATTTTGTCTTTTCGGTGGAACACCCGGTGTTCACCGCCTATGGTACCCAGGACTGGTACTACGACCAAAACGGAAAGATCCTTCATTTTCCGGTGGACAACTATTACTATGAGGGTCGCCGGGAGGCGGTTTTCCTGGGGGAAAAGGTCATCAAGTACCACCGGACTCTGACCACCTACCTGAATACCCTGCTGATCAACGGTTTTGAGCTGCAGCATGTTGTGGAGCCCCAGCCCCCTGCGGAAATGCTGCATCTGGAGGGCATGAAAGACGAAATGCGGCGGCCCATGATGCTGCTGGTGGCCGCCGTCCGGAAGTAAGCCCCGCTTTTCCATCTGCCTGAATCCAAAGGCAGTCAAAAAGCAGTCCGATTCGGCGCAAAGGCAAAAAAGAAAGCACACAGCCCGGACGTTCCGTCCTTGCTGTGTGCTTTTTGGTGGTGCACCTCCAGGGACTCGAACCCTGGGCCCACTGATTAAGAGTCAGTTGCTCTACCAACTGAGCTAGAGGTGCATAATGCCGGCATCTACCTATTTTCACAGGCCGTTTCCAGCCAACTATCTTCGGCACAAGTGAGCTTAACTTCTGTGTTCGGAATGGGAACAGGTGGGACCTCACCGTCATCGA
>NZ_NFKB01000047.1:0-25987 GCF_002160175.1 Faecalibacterium sp. An192 | reverse complement strand
TTCAAAGGAAGGTCCTTTCCTTTGTGTGCCTATAATACCATACCCCCCCCGGTGTCAAGACCCGATTTCAAATTTTCCCATTTTTGCTTTATTTTATATAGTTTGGAAAGGCTCATCTTGAATACAAGCCGTTTTGAGGACGAGAGGTCGGAGAAAAATTCTCTGGAGCGCGAAAAATACCGGGCAGGAGATCCCGCCTTTTTCATAGTGCACCGTGGGTAACAGGGGACCTCAAATCCCCCAAACATCCCCGCATACACAAAAAGTACCCCGCCTGCCTTTTCAGACAGAAGAGGTACTTTGTTTGCCTATTTATATATAGGAAGTAAAAAGTCAGGCGTTTCCGTCCCAGACTTTGCCGTCCAGAGCAACTTCCGTCAGGGTATCCCCCTGGTAGCACAGTTTCAGGGAGAAGAAGGGCCGTTCCTCCGCCAGCAGGCGGAAAAAGATTTTGTCTCCCTCCCAGATGGGCAGGCTGGGCACCTGTTCCCGGGGCACCCATTCCAGGACGCCCTCGGCGCTGTCGCCGCAGGCGGGTTCCCCTTTCCACTGGTCGGCGGTGAACAGGTGCATATACTCCCCCACCCCGTCCAGCACAAAGGTGATGATTCCCCGGTAGCGCCAGCGGGTCAGGGTGACGCCGGTTTCCTCTTTCACCTCCCGCAGGAGGCATTCCTCCGGGCTCTCGCAGGATTCAAATTTGCCGCCCACCCCGATCCATTTGTCGTGGTTGCAGTCGTTTTTCTTTTTGGTGCGGTGGAGCATCAGCCACGCTCCGTCCCGTTCCAGATAACACAGGGTTGTATTCTGTGCCAGTGCCATGGTCGTTCCCTCTCCTTTACATCTGAAATCTTTTGCAAAAAGCGCCCCGCCGGGCGTGAATGCCGACGGGGCGACGTTGGGTTTTGTTGAAATGGTCAGGCCTTGCTGCCCTTGCGGCTGCGGCCCTGGCCCGACTGGTTCAGCTTCCGCACCAGGTCATCCTGCTGGCGGCGCTGCCCCGGGGTGGGCCCATGGGAATAGCTCACCTCATTGGTATGGGGAGCCGTCCGGGCGGTGATGTCGTCCACCCGCTCCAGATTCCATTCCTGGTTTCCTCCATGGACTTCCAGCCAGATCTGGGCCTGGGCGCCGTTGGAGGTGTTCATGCCCACCAGGTCGATGTACTTGTTGGCCAGCACACTGCGAATCCGCGTCCGGCCATTGCGCAGCGGTTCCAGCACCCAGCACTGGCTCAGGCCGCTGGTGCGGCTCCACTGGTGCAGCCAGGTGCCCTCCACCACGCCGTCCTGGACCAGGTCAATCATCTTGCCGGTGAACCGGTTCTGAATCCGCCAGCGCCCTTCGCCTGCGTCCACAAACCGCCACTGCTGCCACGGGTGCCCGGCATAATCCCACAGCTGAATGAATGCACCGTTGGCGGTGCTGAAGTCCTTTACTTCCAGCACCTTCCCGTTGGGTGCTTTAATCAGGTAATATTCGTTCTCTGATAAGACAACCTGCGATGCCCGTGCCATAAAATGACCGCTCCTTTCCCTGGGCACAATGCCAGTTACGTTGATACTATTATAATAGCACAGGCCGCATCTGTCAACAAGAACAATTTTTTAAGTTATTCTTGATAATTTTTATACGCAGTGTTTGCATTTTCAGAATACGCCCGGCAGCCAGTGGGCCAACTCCCACCCTGCCGCGAAGGAAACCGCATTGGCTCCCAGGGCATACAGCCAGGGGTGCGGCTTCTGGTTCTCAGCCCAGCGGAGCCGTCTGGCGTAGACCAGGCCCTCGGTGAAAAACACCAGCAGCTCCAGCAGGCCATATACCAGCACCGTCAGCAGCGGGCCGCTGAAATAGCTGCACAGGTTCAGCAAGATATTCAGGGCCAGCTGGGTCACCAGGTTTACCTTGAGGATCAGGGCCAGCTGATCTCGCCGCCGCAGGCCGAACAGCAGCCAGGCGGCTGCGGTTTCCAGGGCGATGGTCAGGGCGGCCCGCACCAAAAGTCCCAGCACCTCTCCGGCATAGTCATAGCTGGACCGAACCGTCAGGCCTTCCCCTGCGGCCGTCACGGTGAACCGGCTGTCGAAAGCATAGCGGCTCACCGGCTGGGTGCTGCACAGGTACCGGTCCTCCTCCGGCAGCCAGACTAAAATATAGAACGTCTCGGGGGGATAATAGCTCCACACAAACCGCCCAGTCTCGGTGCAGTCGGCATAGTTCCCCAGAAAATACCACCCCTCCGGCTCCGGATAGCGGACAAAGGCATCCCAGGCCTCGGGGTCTCCCCTCCAGTCCAGATACTCCTCCTTGGCCGACCAGGGCCCATATTGGGTGACATTGCCCAGCAGGGTCGCATAGAAGCGCTGACCCTCCAATCCCTGAAAAACCACTTCCACCGAGGGTTTGGGGCCCATATCGGCGGCGGCAGGCAGGGCCGCCCCCACCGCCAGCACCACCACGGCCAGCAGCAAAGTCAGCCTGCGGGTCCAGTTTTTCCATCGTTTCATGGTATGATCCTCCTTCCGGCTGCATTCTCTTTACTGGAAATACGTTCCTGCCCTCGGTTTCATTGCCGGGCAGACCAAATTCCGTCCCTCCCGGCCGGGTGTGCCGTATTCACATTTTGTTCATATTGCGCGCACAGACCGGCCTTTTTATGGCCTGAAAGGCCCTTCTTTGTCCTCGCCGAACGGACATTTTGCGCTTTCGCTTTAGCGGCACAAAGTAAACCACTTTACCCCGAATCGCTTTCATGATTACACTTTCATTCACTCGATACCTTCAATTATTTCAGCATATCACCCCATTGACTTTACCGCTCATTTGGAGTATAGTAAAGGTGCGGAAGGGTGCGCAGCACCCTCGAGACGTAAAATCAGGGCGCGGGTTCTTCCGGCCTGAAAAATAAAAAAGGCCCTTTGCGGCCGAAAAAATTTTAGTGGAGGTTTGCACATGTTGTACTGTTACATTCTTGGTTGTGGCATCGCCTGTCTGATCTTCACCGGCATCAGCAGTATGGACACCGTTGATGTCAAGCCGGTCGAGATCGCCATCAACACCCTGCTGTGGCCTGTTGCTCTGGTCCGCCATCTGGTGCGGGCAAGCAGCCGCCGTTCCATGCAGATGCATATTGCAGCACGTTGAGTTTTGCAGAGCCAACGTTAAGACAGCTGGCCGCCGTTCCGGGTCTCCCGCCGGAGCGGCGGCCTTTTTGCGTCCAAAATCCGGGACCGTCAAAAAGATCGCAAAGGGTCTGTATTTTTTCGCTGAGTATGTTATACTGATAGAAAGTACAGCCCGGGCATCCGGGCCGACGAAAAGCGAGGTAAAAGGATCATGAAGGAATACGCATTCGGCATCGACCTGGGCGGCACCACCGCCAAAGTCGGCCTGTTCACCACCGCCGGCGCTCTGCTGGAAAAATGGGAAGTTCCCACCGACACCTCTGAGAAGGGTGTCCGCATCCTGCCCAATCTGGCCGCGGCCGTTCTGGGCAAAATGGAAGAAAAGGGCCTGACCCCCGATCAGATCGAGGGCGTGGGCATCGGCGTGCCCGGCCCTGTGCAGGATTCCAGCGTGGTGCCCATCGTCTGCGCCAACCTGGGCGGCTGGGGCCAGCAGGACGTGGCCGCCAACCTGTCCCTGCTGCTGAACGGCATGAAGGTTCTGGTGGGCAACGACGCCAACGTGGCCGCCCTGGGTGAAATCTGGATGGGCGCCGCCAAGGGCTGCCGCAGCGCCGTCATGGTGACCCTGGGCACCGGCGTGGGCGGCGGCGTCATCGTCAACGGCAAGGTCATCGACGGCGCCCACGGGGCCGGCGGCGAGATCGGCCACATCACCGTCAACAAGAACGAGACCGCTGTCTGCGGCTGCGGCAAGCACGGCTGTCTGGAACAGTATTCCAGCGCCACCGGCGTGGTCCGCTGCATGAAGAAGCTGCTGGAAGAAAACCCCGACGTTCCCTGCACCCTGCGGGGCACCGACTTTGCCGCCAAGGACGTGTTTGACGCAGCCCGCGCCGGCGACGCTCTGGCCGCCAAGGAAGTGGACCAGATGACCGACGACCTGGGCCTGGCGCTGGCCATCATTGCCGCCACCGCAGACCCCGAGGTCTTCCTGGTGGGCGGCGGCGTGGCCCGGGCCGGCGACGTCCTGTTCCAGCCCCTGACCGAGCACTACAAGACCTACGCTTTCAAGTCCTGCCGGGAGACCCCCATCAAGCAGGCCAGCCTGGGCAACGACGCCGGCATCTACGGCGCCGTCCGTCTGATCGTGGGCGCCTGAGCTGCGTTTGAGCCCCTGAATTTATAAGAAAAGGAGTGTACCATCATGCTGAACCTGCTGAAAAAAGCCTTCTGGGTTCCCTATGAGCCTGCCGACGTCTACCCCACGGTGGAAAAGGCTCATCAGGCCATCGCCGCCTACTGCGAGAAAAACGGCCTGTCCTGTGCTTTTCCCGGCGACGACCAGGCCATCATCGACGGGAAGCTCTACGAGATTTACCGCGGATATGAGAGCGGAAGCCGGGGCAACTACGGCGTCAAGTGCAGGGAAAAATAAGACGTTCTTTTTATAAAGAGAAGGCCCTGACCCGCTTTTCCATCCTGTGACAAACAAAACAGCCGCCGCCCTTCGTTCTGAAAGGCGGCGGCTGTTGTTTTTGAAAGGTTGGGCGGAATTACTTGGCGTATTCCACAGCGCGGCTCTCGCGGATGACATTGACCTTGATCTGGCCGGGATAATCCAGGCTCTCCTCGATCTTGTGGGCAATGGTCCGGGCCAGCAGGATGACCTGGTCGTCCCCGATGACGTCGGGCTTGACCATAATCCGCACTTCGCGGCCTGCCTGGACGGCAAAGGCCTGCTCCACGCCCTCGAAGCCGGAGGCAATCTCCTCCAGATTCTCCAGACGGCGAACGTAGCTCTCCACGTTCTCGCGGCGGGCGCCGGGCCGGGCGGCGCTGATGGCGTCGGCGGCCTGGACGATGAAGGCCAGGGCGGTCTTGGGCTCCACGTCGCCGTGGTGTGCCTCAACCGCATGGATGACCTGGGGATTCTCCTTGTACTTGCGGCAGATGTCCACGCCGATCTGGACGTGGCTGCCCTCGATCTCGTGATCCAGAGCCTTGCCGATGTCATGCAGCAGGCCGGCGCGGCGGGCCATGGTCACATTCAGGCCCAGCTCGCTGGCCAGCAGGCCGGCCAGCCATGCCACTTCCATGCTGTGGGTCAGGGCGTTCTGGCCAAAGCTGGTGCGGTACTTCAGACGGCCGATCAGCTTCACCAGGTCGGGGTGCAGGCCATGGATACCCAGCTCCATGACGGCGCGCTCGCCCTCTTTCTTCATCTGGATCTCCAGCTCGCGGCGGCACTTCTCCACCGTCTCCTCGATGCGGGCCGGATGGATACGGCCGTCGCCGATGAGGCGTTCCAGGGTCATGCGGGCCACCTCACGGCGGGTCTGGTCAAAGGAGGACAGGGTGATGGCCTCGGGGGTGTCGTCGATGATGAGGTCCACGCCGGTGGCGGTCTCCAGGGCCCGGATGTTCCGGCCCTCGCGGCCAATGATCCGGCCCTTCATCTCGTCGCTGGGCAGGGGCACCACCGTGACGGTGGTCTCGCTGGAATGGTCGGCGGCGCAGCGGCTGATGGCCTGGGCGATCATGTTGCGGGCGATGTTCTCGCAGTCGTCCTTCAGGTCCGACTCATAGGTGGCCACGCGCAGAGCCTTCTCGTGGGTCAGCTCCTCGTCCACCTTGTTCAGCAGCACTTCCCGGGCGTCGGCCTGGCTCAGGCCGGCCAGCATCTCCAGCCGCTCCATCTGCTTGGCACGCAGCTCGTCGGCCTCGGCCAGGTGTGCCTCGGCCTCCGCCATACGCTTCTTGACCTCTTCTTCCCGCTTTTCCAGGGCTTCGGTCTTTTTGTCCAGGGCGTTTTCCTTCTGGTCGATCCGGTTCTCCTGGCGGCTGATCTCAGCGCGGCGCTGTTTGATCTCCCGGTCGGCCTCGGCCTTCTGGGCATCGACGTCCGCCTTCATCCGAAAGACTTCGTCCTTTGCTTCCAGAATGGCCTCTTTTTTCTTCTGGGTGGCTGTCTTGATCGCCTCGTTGACCAGTCGGGTTGCCTCGGCCTCTGCACTGCCGATCTGGGCCTCAGCGGTCTTTTTGCGGTAGTTGAAACCGCCAAAAAAGCCCGCTGCAATGCCGACAGCAAGTGCAACGAGGGCGATCACGACAGTGATGATGATCGTGGTCGCTTCCATTGTTTCGTTCTCCTCAAATGCATAAATGGTTTGCGGAGATGCTGCGGCAGCGCGCGGGCATAAACCTTTTATCTATAAGTGAGCCTTTGATCAAAAAAGACAACAAAACCGCGCACAGGAACAAGACCGGCGCACGGGTCGGCGGCTTCCAAGTTACAGTTTCAAGCTTATAAATAGAAACGAGCGTTGGACCGCTCGGTTTGTCTGTGGGCAGCGCCCCTGCAAGCAGCATCTGTGGGGTGCACCGAAACCGTGGACGGCGCCGCAGCCCCCTGCCCGACGGCAGGACAGCCCACAGCGCCCGAATCACTGGAAGATACACCCCTGGGACAGCGCCGCAGCCTCCCGCTCCGACGTCGGGCTCAGCCGCTCGCTGCCCTTCCAAAGGAGTTTCGGGCTGGTCAGGCAGCCTGGAACCCCGTTGTTTCTACTATTTATTAGTTTACGAAACATCCGACCGCTTGTCAAGTGGAAGGAGGCGAAACCATGCAGGATTTTTTTGCCGGATTGTATCCCAGGCCCAAAACCCGGCCCAAAGCCCTTTGGGCCGGTTGCAATCCGGCCCCGGAATGTGTATATTTATACCAAGATAAGGCCGCCGCCCCAGAAGGAGATAGAAGAGCAATGGATAAGACAAACGAACTTTATCAGGCATATGTACAGATTCTGAAAGAGGAGCTGATCCCGGCCATGGGCTGCACCGAGCCCATCGCCATCGCCTACGCCGCCGCCAAGGCCCGGGAGGTGCTGGGCTGCCTGCCCGAGGCCATGGACATCGGGGTCAGCAACAACATCATCAAGAACGTCAAGAGCGTCATCGTCCCTAACACCGACGGCATGAAGGGCATCGAGGCCGCCGCGGCCGCCGGCGTGGTGGCGGGCCAGGCCGGCAAGGCTCTGGAAGTCATTTCGGAGGTCAGCGCCCAGCAGAAGGACCAGATGCGGCAGTTCCTGCAGCAGGTGCCGGTCACGGTGCATCCGGTGGACAACGGGATTATTTTTGACATCATCATCCGTCTGACCAGCGGCAGCCAGTCGGCCGCGGTGCGGATCAGCCAGTACCACACCAACATCGTGTACATTGAAAAGGACGGCCAGGTCCTGCTGGACAACACCGACGCCGGGGCAAAAGCCACCTGCGGCGGGGACAATCCCGCCGAGAGCGGCCTCACCGACAAGAACCTGCTGACCATTGCCGACATCCTGGACTTTGCCAATTCCTGCGATCTGGCCGACATCCGGCCGGTGCTGGACACCCAGATTCAGTACAACACCCAGATTTCGGAGGAGGGCCTGTTGGGAGACTACGGCGCCAACATCGGCTCCACCATGCTCAAGTTCTACGGCGACAACGTCCGCAACCGGGCCATTGCCAAGGCGGCCGCCGGCTCGGACGCCCGGATGAGCGGCTGTGAGCTGCCGGTGGTCATCAACTCGGGCAGCGGCAACCAGGGCATCACGGTATCGGTGCCGGTCATTGAGTACGCCAAGGCCCTGGCGGTTCCCAAGGACAAGCTGTACCGGGCTCTGGCGGTCTCCAACCTGATCGCCATTCACGAAAAGAGCGGCATCGGCCGGCTGTCGGCCTACTGCGGCGCCGTCAGCGCCGGCTGTGCGGCGGGCTGCGGCATCGCCTATCTCCAGGGTGCGGACTACGAAGCCATCGCCCACACCCTGGTGAACTCTCTGGCCATTGTGTCGGGCATCATCTGCGACGGCGCCAAGCCCAGCTGCGCCGCCAAAATCGCCTCCAGCGTGGAGGCCGGCATCATGGGCTATCACATGTACCTGAACGGCCAGCAGTTCCTGGCGGGCGACGGCATTGTCACCAAGGGCGTGGAGAACACCATCCGCAACGTCAGCCAGCTGGGCCGCGAAGGCATGCGGGAGACCGACAAGGAAATCGTCAAGATCATGATGCAGGACCGCTGAGGCCCGCAGAAAGGACACACCGGTATGGAAATACGCACCGCGCGCCCCGATGACCTGGAGGCGGTGAGCTGCATCGAGGCGGAATGCTTCCCACCGGCAGAGGCCGCCGGTCCGGCCAGCCTGGCCGGCCGTCTGGCGGTCTACCCCAACCACTTCTGGGTCCTGATGGACGGGGACACCATGGTGGGCTTTGTGAACGGGATGGTCACCGACACCCCTGACCTGGAGGACGCCATGTACGACGACCCCTCCCTGCACAACGAGGCCGGGGCCTGGCAGATGATTTTCGGGGTGGACACCCGGCCGGCCTACCGCCGCCGGGGCTGTGCCGCCGCCCTGCTGAACCATGTCATCGGCGAAGCCCGCGCCCAGGGCCGCCGGGGCCTGGTCCTCACCTGCAAGGACCGTCTGGTCCACTACTACGCCAAATTCGGCTTTGTCAGCGAGGGCATCTCCCAGTCCACCCACGGGGACGTGGTGTGGTACCAGATGCGCCTGACCTTCTGAATCTGCAAACCGGCCGCCTGTTCCCTGTTATCGGGGCGGGCGGCCGGTTTTTGTCTGGCCGCAGCAATCCAAGTCTGTGGGCAAAAAGAAAAAGCGTTGAATCTTACGATTCAACGCTTTTTCTCTGGTGCGCTCGTGGGAACTCGAATCCCAGGCCCTCTGATTAAAAGGACTTCTCGGGCAACATTCGTCAGTTCTCATTTGCTCGCATCTGTGCAATTTTATTTGATTATACGTTATTTTTAGCCTTTATATCCTCTGCACATTTTGCATCCAGTGAATCCTTTGCATCCACAATCCATCTATTCCGATGTGCAAAATATGTGCAAAAATGTGCAGAGGGCCTATATGGACAAATAAACCACCGGTTCCCTAGCAGGGTTTGAGAAAGACAACGAGGCCGCCCGCTGCGCTTGTCTGCACAGTGAGCGACCTCTTTATGTTTGTTCTGGCGTCGCGCCCTTACAGGCACCCGCCATCCGAGGCGATCACGTCCCGGTACCACCAGCCGGAATCTTTCACGATCCGCTGCTGGGTGGGATAATCCACATAGATCAGGCCGTAGCGGCAGCTGTAGCCTGCCGCCCACTCGAAGTTGTCGAAGAGGCTCCACACCGAGTAGCCGATCACCGGGATGCCGTCGGCGATGGCATGGGCCACCTCCCGCAGGTACCGGTGGAGGAAGTCAATCCGCTGGGGGTCGTGGACTTTGCCGTCCAGCATCACGCAGTCCAGGCCCGAATAGCCGTTTTCGGTGATGAGGATGGGCAGGTGGTACCGCTCAAACCAGAATTTGCTGGCATAGTACAGGACTTTCGGGGTGATGTTCCAGGCGGCCGCTGTCTGGGGGCTGCCCTGGTAGGCGTAGGCGTCGTATTTGGACGGGTCAGGGACGATGTCCACCGTGCCCTGGTAGCAGTTGTAGGCGTAGAAGTCCAACGGCTGGGACACCAGGGTCCACTCCTCTGCCGTCATGGGGTACAGCAGATCCCCAAACTTCTCTTTGGCCCAGGCGGGATACTGCCCCAGAAACACCGGGTCGGCCCACCAGGTGTTGGACATGATGTAGCCCGGGTACTCGCTCAACGACTTCTGCCGGGCCTTCTCCACTTCCTCGGGGGAGTCATCTTTGGGCAGGCAGCAGTCGCCAGTGGGGGCCATGCCCACCTTGGCGCCGGGGCAGTTTTTCCGCAGTACCTGTACCGCCCGGCCGTGGGCCAGCAGGATGTGTTTGGTGATGTCCATCATGGCGACGTCATCGTTGTGCTCAAAAGGTGCATGAACCCCTGCCACCAGCCCCAGGCCACAAAACATCTGGGGTTCGTTGAAGGTGAGCCAGTACCTCACCCGGCCCGCCAAGGCCCTGGACACCACGTCCGCATACTCGGCAAACCAGTCGGGGCTGGCGGGGTTCTTCCAGCCGCCCTGCCGGTAAAGGGCGGTGGGCAGGTCCCAGTGGTAGAGGGTCACCAGGGGTTGGATGCCGTTTTTCAGCAGCTCGTCGCAGAGATCCTGGTAAAACCGGATGCCTGCCTCGTTCACCTTGCCAATACCCTCGGGCAGCACCCGGGACCAGCTGATGGAAAACCGGTAAGCTTTCAGGCCCATCTGTTTCATCAGGGCCACGTCCTCCCGCCAGCGGTGGTAAAAGTCAATGGAAGTGTCGGCGTTCTCGCCGTGGGCAATTTTGCCGGTGCCGTCGTGAACCAGGGTGTCCCAGATGGACTCCCCTTTGCCGTCGGCGTTCCAGCCGCCCTCAATCTGGGTGGCCGCTGTGGAGGCGCTCCACAGGAAATCTTTGGGAAAAGTGGTCATGGTCTGTATCCTCCTGACTGTGGAAAGAATACCCCGCCCGGGGGTCAGGCGGGGCATTGCAAAAAGGAGTACCTGCTCCGGCAAATGGAAGCAGCGGAAAATGGCGTTATTGTTTGAGGAAGTGCAGCAGGGCCTCGGCCGAGGCAGCGGCGCCGCCCAGGCTCTTCATGTCCCGGCCGAAATCTGCGGCGGTTTCCTTGTAAGAGGGGTCGGTCAGCAGCTTGACGATGGCGGTCTTCAGGTTCTCCGAGGTGATGGCGTTCTTGTCCAGGAAAGCGGTGCCCAGGCCCAGTTTCTCGATCTGCCGGGCGGTGATGGCCTGTTCTTCCATCTGGGGAATTGCGATCATGGGCACACCGTAATAGATGGCCTCGCCGGTGCCGCCCATGCCGGCGTGGGTGATGAACACCGATGCCTGGGACAGAATGTCCAGCTGGGGCACCATCTGGCCCACCTCCACGTTGGCGGGGATATCCTTCAGGCTGGCAGGGTCGATGGAACCCAACGCCGCAAAGACGTTGATGTCCAAATCACGAACCGCGTCAAACAGAATCGGGTAGTATTCGGGCCAGTTGTTGAAGGCTGTGCCCAGGGACGAGTACAGCAGGGGTTTGCCGTTGTCGGGGGCTTTCCAGCTGCCGAAGGCAGTGCGCTTGCCGATCTGGACCCCGGTGAACACGAAGTTGTCCCCGAAGGTCTCGTTGTGGGGCACCAGCCGCTTCTGCATCATCACCAGGTTGAAGTCTCCGTGGCCGTCGAAGATTTCCTTGACCGTCATCTTGCGGCAGCCGTACTTTTTCACAAAGCCCTCAGCAATCTGGTCGGCGGCCTTCCGCAGCGGGTGCTCCGCCGGGACGCTCTCGAAAGAGGCGGCCATGGAGTAGCTGTCGTTGGAGGGGTAGCTGGTGTACAGCATCACGTTGGGGATGTGGAGGGCGTCGGCGGCGATGGTGCCGGCGATGCCGGCAAAGTCGTGGACGATGGCGTCGGGCTTGTCGGCCTGCAGCACCTCCAGGATGGGGTCAATGTAGGCCCCGGCCTCGTTCAGGAACAGGAAGGGCACGGTGGCAGCCACATTTTCATCGGCGCCGCCTTCCTGTGCGCCGGCCTGCTGGGCCATCCAGGAGGGCACCACCACAAACTTGGCCCCGGTGGGCTCCACAATCTTCTGGAAATTCTCGGTGGAGAAGTAGGTCACCCGGACTCCCTGCTTGACCAGTTCGGTCACCAGGGCCAGGGTGGGGTTCACGTGGCCGAAGGCCCCCAGGGATACAAAGGCAATATGCATAAACGGAACTCCTTTCCGGTTTTTTGCAAAAAAGGGCAGCCATACAGGCAGCGCGCAGGGTTGCCCGCATGGCTGCGGAGAGAAATGAATGAAGGAGAAAATGGCTTGGTAAGAGGGTTATTCGGGCAGGCCGTTTTGGGCGATGACCTTCTGGTACCAGTAGAAGCTGTCTTTCTTGACCCGGGCGCAGTGCTTGGGATCGGTCTCGGTGCGGTCCACATACACCAGGCCGTACCGCTTGGCGAAGCCCTGGTGGCTGGACACCACGTCCACAAAGCTCCAGGGGCAGTAGCCGAACACCGGCAGCCCCTCGGCGATCATGATGCCGATCTGCTGGATGTGCTCTTTCAGGTACTCGATGCGGTAGGGGTCATGGATGCAGCCGTCGGGGCCCAGGGTTTCGCTGTAGGCCATGCCGTTTTCGGTGACGATCATGGGCAGGCGGTAGCGGTTGTAGACCTTCCGCATGCCGATCCGCAGGCCCACCGGGTCGATGCCCTTGTCCATCCACTCGGTGGTTTTCAGATAGGGGTTGTCGCAGATGTCAAAGGCATCCGACACCCAGAAGGGGGGCTGGTTGTAATTGATGGGGCCCTCCTTGGCCTTGACGCAGATGCTGAAGTAGTAGTTGATGCCGATGAAATCGGGGGTGGAACCCTTCAGCACGGCGGCGTCCTCGGGGCGGGTCTCGGGGTAGAGGCCGTGGTCCTTCAGGTAGCTGGCCACATAGGGGGGATACTCCCCCCGGACGCTCAGGTCCAGCAGGTAGAACTCCATCAGCTCCTCGGCGTTCTCGGCGGCCAGCACATCCTCTGCCCGGCTGCTGTGGGGGTACACCACCTGGATGGCGCACACCGGGCCGATCTGGGCAGCAGGGTCAATCTGCCGCAGCAGGGCCATGGCCTTGTGCTCGGCCAGGGAGACGTGGTAGCTCATCTGGTAGATGTTTTGCAGGTTTTTCTGGGGGTCCTTCTCCTGGTTGCCGTTCATGATGCCGGCGGCGGTGGCGATCAGCTGTTCGTTGACGGTGACCCACCGCTTGACCCGGCCCTTGAAGTGGGTGAAGCAGACCTCGGCGTACCGCAGGTAGGCGTTGATCATCTGCCGGTCCAGCCAGCCGCCGAAGGCGTCCACCAGGGCCTGGGGGCACTCGAAGTGATACAGGGTCACCAGGGGCTCGATCCCCTTTTCCAGCAGGTAGTCGATCAGCTTGTCGTAGAAGGCCAGGCCCTCGGGGTTGGGATTGCCCGAGGCGTCGGGCATGATCCGGCTCCAGGCGAAGCCCATCCGGTAGACCTTCAGGCCCAGCTCGGCCATCAGGTCCACGTCCTCTTTCCAGTGGTGGTAGTGGTCGGCGGCCACCTTGTTGTCGGCGATGCCGGGACGGCCGGCGCCCCGGTCAGTGGTGGCGGGGCCTTTGCCCCCCTCGTTATAGCCGCCTTCCACCTGGAAGGCGCTGGTGGAGGCACCCCAGAGGAAGCCGGCGGGGAAAATCATTTGTTTCATCAAATCCATAATACCAGCCTTTTTGATTTTATTGTATCACGCAATTAAACGTTCTCCAAATCTTTTTTGGAAAAGCCAAACAAATAAGTCAGGACTGCTGCTACAATCAGGGAAGAGACGGAAGCTGCCACGCCAACGGCGATGTTGGCGTTGGTGCCGCCCACATAGCCCAGCAGAGACAGGAAGTTGGCGGAGGTCATTGCGTATCCCTTGAGGTCGAACATGCCGGCAATGGCGCCGCCCACAAAGCCGCCGACGGCCATCGTTACAAAGCAGCGGGTAAAGCGGAAGCAGATGCCATACAGAGTGGGTTCGGTGACGCCGCCCAGAATGCCGGAAGCGAAGGCTGCAAAGGATGTGCTGCGATCATCCTTGTTTTTCAGGCGGAGCGCTGCGCCCAGCGCCACACCGAAGCAGGCCCAGGTGGCAAAGTTGCCGGCGTTCATCGGTCCGCTGCCAATACCGGTTTCAAAGAAATCGGCCATCATGGGCATCATCAGGGCCAGGTGCATACCGCTCATCACCAGGAACTCCCACAGGGCGGCAATGACAGCTACACCGAACCAGCCGGTGGTCATACCGAACCAGGCAAGGCCGCCGCTGATGGCGTTGCCCACAATGGTGCCCAGAGGCGCCAGCAGGCAGAGGATAAAGGGCATGGAAATGAGCAGGCTGAGGAACGGGGTGAAAACGGTGGTCAGCAGATCGGGCATGAACTTTTTGACGATCTTATAGACCAGGCAGAACAGGGGCACCGACAGCATAATGGGCAAAACAGTCTGGGCGTAATTGGTCACAGTGGCAGGGATGCCAAAGACTGTGAAGGGCTGCCCGTTGGTGGCAAAAACTGCGAAATCGGGCACCATCAGAATGCTGCCAATGAACGAACCCAGCATACCGTTGACCCCCAGCTGCTTGGCTGCATTGTAGCCTACCAGGATGGGCATGAAGTAAAAAGCTGCATCATACAGGAAATCGAACAGGATATACAGGTTGCTTTCCATAGGGTACAGGCCCAGCAGGTCGGGGCCAAAGATGGAATTGACGGCACGGAACAAGCCTCCGGCCAGCAGCACCGGGATCATGGGGGTCATACAGCCCGCCAGATAACCCATGATGTTTTTGAGCACCTGCTTGGGGGTCAGCTTCTGCCTGGCAATGGAGGCATCCTCAGCGGCGGCCGCATCATCCTTGACAGCGGCGCTGGCGCTGATGCCTGCCAGCTTGCACAGTTCCTCGTACACTTTGGGCACATTGGTGCCAATGATGATTTGATATTGCTGGCCGCCGCGGACAACCCCCAGCACGCCGGAGATCTTCTTCACTTCGTCATCTTTGGGGATGCTGTCGTCCTTTAGATACAGACGCAGGCGGGTCATGCAGTGGGTGGCATCCTTCAGGTTGGCCGCTCCGCCCACCGCTCCCAGAACCTGCTCGGCTATTTTTTTATTGTCTGCCATCTTTATGTCTCCTGTTTCAAGTCAGATCGTTGTAAGTGACAAGCTGAATGTCCTGCTGTTCCAGCCAGGCACGGACCTCGGGCCGGCAGAGCATAGCGGCCTCCCGCACCCGGGGGGTGGTCATGGTGGAATGATCCAGCAGGTAAGCGTCGATGTATCCCGGGTGGAAGACCATCAGGTCGCAGGCTCCCTCATGGGCGTGGGCCACTGCATCCTGGACCCCGGTGAAAGGGTCGGCCTCATAGGCCTTGAAGTCTCTGGGCATATAGGCATAGACCTGGGTATGCCGGAAGGTCACCGCCTCGCCGGGACGACCCATGGCAAAGTAGGGCAGGCCGTGGCGCTGGGCTACGATTTCCAGCCCCTTGAAGAAGTTTGCGCTGGCCACTGCGTGTCCCTCAAAGTAACCCGGCTCCCACCCGGTGAGGGCCTTGAACTGGCGGTACTGGGCCTCGATCTCCTCAATGATCTCCTCCAGAACCACAAAGTCCTGGCCGGCTTTGGCGGCCTCCCGGTAGGCGCGGCTGGGCTTGAATTCCCCTTCGGGGGTGCACAAGCTGGGAATACGGGAAGGGTCGGTGAGGGGCCGGCCCACACAGATGTTGGTGTGCTGGCCCAGGCACAGGGAATGGCCATGCAGCAGCCCCAGGCCGTGGACGACAGCGGGCATGTTGGTCATGACGCCCACAGAGCGCACCAGCCCGGCGGCTACGGTCGCCGCAATGCCGCAATTGACCCCTTCCGAGTAGCCGAGATCATCGGCGCGGATCAGCAGATATTTCATGGTCTTAACCTCTTCCGTCACGGGATTTCAGCTCCTGCAGTTCCTGGTGTACTTCCACGAACTCGCTGGCGATGGTCTCGAAGGCGTCGGCAGCCATCAGCTGGTCCTCGGCGTGCATCAGGAAGATATTGGTCTTCCAGGTCAGCCCCTGGCCCTGCCACTCCAGCAGGTCGGCATGGCCGTGGTGGCCCAGCACGAAGGTTTCCTTTCCTTCCGCCATCAATTCTTTGGCCCGGTCAAAATGGCCGGCCTTTGCCTCCTGAATGGCTTCGATGTACATCCCCCGGGCGGTACCCACGTTGGCGATGATCTCAAAGGCCATCTCGGTGATGGTCTCCTGGAGCTGTTCCTCGGTCATGGCCCGGGCTTCTTCCACAGAAATTGCCATGACTCAGCCCTCCAGCACTTTGCGGACGTGATCCAGAACGGCCTTGCCGTTCATCATGCCGTAGTCTTTCATATCGATGACTTCCACCTTGTTGTCGGGCAGCTCGGCCTGGACTTCCTTCAGGCGGTAGCGGACCTGGGGCCCCAGCAGGATCATATCGGCGCTCTTGTAGTTTTTGGCCTCGGACACCGAGTGGGCCGAAATGTCGCACTCATAGCCCTCTGCCTTGGCAGCGTCTTTCATCTTGCGGACCAGGGCGCTGGTGCTCATGCCGGCAGCGCACAGAAGAACAATTTTCGTCATGGTAAGATACCTCCGTATGAATGATGTTGATGTAGGATGGAAAGCTTGGATGGTTTGCTGTTATTCCTGGGTCTGCTCGGCCAGGGCGGCAGCCTGTTCCTCGGCGGCAGCCTGGCTGTCAGCCACCTTGAAGAAGGGGTACCAGATGGCAGCGCTCATGATGGTCATCAGGATCTGATAGATGCCGATCTTCCAGGAGCCCTGGATGACGCCGTAGATGAAGATGGGCATGGTGTTCATGCCGATCAGGCCGGTGGGGCAGGGCATCAGGCCCAGGGTGATGGCGGCCCAAGCAAAGATCAGGGAGAGGATGGGGGTCACGATGAAGGGGATCACCATGGTGAAGTTCATCATCAGGGGCATGCCGTAGACCAGGGGCTCGTTGATGTTGAAGATGCCGCAGGGCAGGACGATTTTGGAGAACTCCTTGTAGCGCTTGGACTTGGCGAACAGGAACATGACGATCACCAGGCCCAGGGTGCAGCCGCAGCCGCCGTTGCAGGCGAAGTCGTACATGGAGGTGTTCCACATGTGGGGGATGGGCAGGCCGGCTGCAGCGGCAGCGGTGTTGTCAGGCAGGTAGGTGAACCACAGGGGGTAGAGGATGGCCAGCACGGTGTAGGAGCCGTGGACGCCGAAGAACCAGAGGATCTGGGCCAGCAGCAGAAGGATGATGAAGCCGCCCAGGCTGCCGGTGATGTTGGCCAGAGGGGTCTGGAGCAGGGAGTAGACAGCGTCGATGACGTTGCCCCAGGGGGTCAGGGTGAACAGGCCCCGCAGCAGGCTGGACACCAGGGCGATGGCAGCGCCGGGGATGATGGAAGTGAAGCACTGGGTGACGTTCTCGGGGACACCGGCGGGCATCTTGATGGTGATGTTCCGGTCCACCAGGGCGATGTTGATCTTGGTGGCCATGATGCCCAGAATGAAGGCCAGGAAGACGCCGTGGCTGCCCAGGTAGTCCAGCACGATGACGGTGCTGCCGGCCTCGTTGGTGGCCACAGGCACCATGATCAGGTAGGCCATCAGGGACATCAGGCCGTTGTTGAAGGCCAGCTCGTCGTGGTCAAAAATCTTGGCGCCGGCGTAGCCCACGCTGAACACCATGAACACGCCCATGAAGTTCATGCAGGCGTTGTAGACGGCGTTCAGGAAGGCCGCAATCCCTGTCGCCTGGATGAAGCTCTGGTAGGGGTCGATCTGGATGCTGTTCAGCAGGTTGAACACTGCGCCGATCATGATGATGGCCATCAGGTTCTGGGAGCCTGTGCCGATGCAGCGGACGTAGCGGTTCTGGGCGAAAGCGGTGGAGATGGGCACCAGCTTTTCTTCGATGAACCGCCCGATGGGATTTTTCTTGGTCTCCGTCATGGGAAGATTCCTCCTTCTTTTTGACACAAACGATTTTGGGAAGGCAGCAGCTCTGCAGATGGGCTTTTCCTCTTTGCACCAAAAGTATATCACACCTGACGTTTGATTTGGTTACAAGTGCAGCACCAGCCTTTCAGAGTGGCTGTTTCCATTTCATGTTTTGAAAAGCGGAAAAACATTTTTGCTGTTTTTTGTGCAGTTTAACTGCACGAAACACAATGCCCCGGGAAGCCAAACCCTCCCGGAGCATGATGTTTTCTGCGGTTCAGCCGGTCATCTGCCGGGGGTATTCAGGCCCGGGGCCGGCATGCCGTTTTTTCAGTTGACAGGGACCCAGGCCGAGGGATCCACCAGATCCCACATCTTGGCTGCATCCTGACCAAAGTAGCCCACGCTGTCGTAAGTTACGCTGGCCACATGGCCGCCGATCAGCAGACCTTCCACCATGATGTTTTCGCCCCATCCAAAGAAAGTGAACAGGCACTTGCCGCCGTCGGCGGTGGTGTAGACGTTCACCGTCACGTCGTCACCGATGGGGAACCAGTTGACATGGACCTGCTGGGTCAGGGTGTACTCGGCAGGAATCTCGCCAGTGAAGGGAATCTCAGCGTAGCCCATCACCTTCTGCATGTACAAGTCGCAGGTCTCCATCCAGGTCATGGAAGAGGTGCCCTCCATGCCGGCGCCGAAGCCGTGGCCGTTCAGGCCGTAAACATGGAGCTCGGGGTCCAGGCCCAGGTCATAGGCCTGCTTGAAGAGCTCCAGGCTGCCTTCCCACTGGTCGTCTGCGCCAACGGCGATGAACATATGAGGCAGGTTGGGGTTTTCGGTTTCGATGGGAGCGCCCGAGTAAATCAGATGAGCCACATCCACATCGCTGTTGACGGCGTCCACTGCGTCGCAGACGTAGTCAGGGTCGAACTGGTTGGGAGTGATGCTGCCGTAGAACTTCTCCAGCATGGTGCGGATGTTGCCGCCGCTGCCCGAGTAGCCGGACACGGCCAGCAGGGAATTGTCCAGGTCAATGCCCCACGATTCGGCATTGTATTTGATCACGCGGACAGCCCGCTGCATGTCCATAACGATGTCATCGTTGTTATAGGGGGCCACCCGGCGCTGGAGCAAAAAGCAGTTGTAGCCCAGCTTGTTGAATTCGGGGCAGACTGCGTAGGCTTCCACCGGGTTGCTGCGGCTGGTATTGCCGCCGCCGGAGGTGACAAGGATGGTACCCTTGGCCGAGCTGGGGTCATCCAGCAGGTAAGGGATCAGGAAGGGCTGGAAGTCGGCGTTGTCGTACACGGCCTCCCCTTCATAGTTCACCAGAGGGAACTGCAGGTCGCTGGCCGGGGTGGTGACGGGTATGTCATCGCCCCAGAGGTAGATCACTTCGCCGTTGATGCCATCGCTGAAGGGCTTGAGCTGGTGGTCAGCCAGGTCGGCAATGGCGTCCCGGGCAGCCAGGATCTGCTGCTTGTTGGCGTCGGTCAAAGACTCGGGATGGAGGCCCATCATGACAGTGCCCGCGCTCTGGGCCGCATCCCAGGCGTCCTGGGTGTACAGGGTGGGATAGTTGCGGACCATCTTGTAGTTATAGACCTGGGTCTCCCACTCAGCCTGCCAGTAGTTGGGGTCCGATTCAGGCAGGGTGTTGACCTTATAGGGGGCCTGGCTGTCGAAATGCCGGGGAATCTGAATGCCCAGCCAGTCTAAGATCTGGGCGCAGTTTTCACTGGAATCCACCGACTGGGCAGAGAAGGCAGACACACCCCCGGGGCTGGCCGCAAAAGCGGATGCCGGGATACTCATCACCAGGCCGACTGCCAGGACGCTTGCCACCATGGTTTTGACGCTCTTGTTTTTCACAACAATTCCTCCTTGTATCTGAGATTTGCATACCACCGGTCGTGCAGGGCCAAAAACCATCACCTCCCGCAGGTTTCCCAAAGCCGTTTTTTCAGGCGGCCGATTTACAGTTCACGCGCCTTTGGCCCATCATGCCACAGGCTGCCAGTTGTTCTGGTCAGCGGCGTTGTAGATGGCCTGGGCGTCATTGGTCATAAAGCCGGACTGGTCATAGGTGACGGTGATGATGCCGTCGTTCAGCACGCCTTCCACAACCTGCTGCTGGTCAAAGGCCACAAACGTCATATACACTTTGGTCTTTGCATCGTCCACGGCGCAGGTCACGTCTGCCTTGCCGAAACCGCCCTCAAAGGTATACTGCTGCATCTGGGTGTAGCCCTCGGGGATTTCTGCCGCCTCGCCGGCACCGGAACCACCGCGGCCCATCACCAGGTCAATGAAGGTATCTGCCATAGGAATCCAATAGGTGGAAGTGGTACCCTGCAGGCCGGCGCCAAAGCCGTGGCCTACCTCGGCAAAGGTGTGGACTTCCACCAGCGTCTTGCCCCGGACCGAGTTGGCCAGGGTCCAAATGTCGGGCATGGCACCGGTGGCATCGTTTTCGCCCACAGCCAGGAACATGGCAGGCAGATTGGAATTTTCGGTGACCAGGCCCGCGTAGTCGCTGGTGTGCTCTCCGTCATACTGGGGTCCGTACAGGGGGCAGACCACGTCCAGATCGGCGCTCATCTGATCCACTGCGTCGGAGACATAATCTGCATCATACAGGGTGGGCTGAACGTCGCCGTACAAGTTGGCCACTTCTCCCAGGATGGTGCCCGAACCGCCCGAGAAACCGCTGGCGGCGATGCAGTCCATACCGCCCAGCCCCAGGCTGTCGGCGTTATATCGCAGATACCGGACAGCCCGCTGCATATCCAGCCAAGTATCTTCCTGGCTGTAGGGGGCCACCCGGCGCTGGAGCACATAGGCGTTGTATCCCAAATCCCGGAAGGCCTCGGCGATGGGATAGCCTTCCATCGCGTTGCCGCGGGAAGAATAGCCGCCGCCGGCAATCACAATCATATTGCCCTTGGCTGCCGACTGGTCCTCCACCAGATAGGGCACCAGGAAGGGTTTCATATCGGCGTTGTCATAGCTCTCAGCGGTAAAGTCCGCGACCTCCACCGTCTCGGCTGTGGCCGGTGCATCCCCCCAGATGTACCACATACAGTCGGCTGCCGGTGCAACCTGAACCAGCGCTTCCCGCTGGGCCACCGCGTTGTCAATCATACTCTTGGAGACATCATCGATATTGTCCGGGTCGATGTTCAGCAGGGTGTTGGCCGTTGCGGTATAGGTATCCCAGCCTTCTGCCTGATAGGCCGTGGGCACGTTGCGGATCAGCTTGTAGTTATATAGTTCTGTTTCCAGGGCTTTCTGGTAGTAATCCGGGTCGCTGGGGTCCAGATCCAGAGTCTGGACTGGCATGTCGTGATAGGTTTCGACAGTTTCGGCCGGGCCCTCCGCTGTTTCCTCGCTGGACGCTGCAGCCGAAGATACAGCCTGCGACGACCCAGCACTGGAGGGGGTATTCCCTTGCTGGCACCCGCCCATCGACAGCAGCAGGGCTGCCAGAAGGCACCCGGATAAAAGCTGTTTGCTCCATCTCTTCATTTGATCGTTCCCCTTTCTGTACAATCCTCTTATCCATTTTTTCCGAACACATAGACTGTGGAATTGCAGTTTTTACCTTCTGCAATTTCGTTTATCTTGCACCAAAATTATAACATGTAGAGAATATAATTTGGTTTCAAATACCTTCCGTCCGTTTCAGGAGCTGATTTTCTTTTTCAGTTTTTGAAACATCGAAAAACGTTTCAGCCTTTTTTTGTGCAGACCGCAAAAAAAAGGCCGCGGTGCGCTATGCGCAACCGCGGTCTTTGAAGTGGGATTCTTTATTGAAATGCTTTGTCGTAGGCTCGCAAATACCCCATCAGAATCAGGTCGTTGGCCATCAGCGCCGCATATTTGCCCACATCATTGCGATTGGTGGTGCCGCATTGGAGGATGAAGTCTGCGGTGTTGAGATAGGGACTGGCCAGGTTCTGGGTGATGATCAGCATCTTGCACCCGCTGGACAGGATGGCGTTGCAGATGTCGGGATACCGGGTCAGATAGCTGCCGCCCACGCTGCAGATGATGGCAAAGTCCTTTTCGGTCAGGCTACGGGCGCATTCCAGCTGGGTGCCATAGTCCATGAACAGTTCTACATAGCGGCCCATCATCATCATTTTGCTCTGGAAGTAGTGGCCGATGTCCCATAGGAAGTGGTGGGAGAAGTAGGCAGCTTTGCTGCAGTCGTGGAGAACCTTGACGATGTCGGGAATCACCTGGGCATTTTCGGGGGCAATGGTGGTGTAGATATTGCCGATCAGAGCGTCCCGGTAGGCGCTGATGGCGGTTTCCTGGTTGTTGTGGAGCATGGTATAGAACTGGCGGGAATAGTCGGTCCGCATGGTAAAATCCCGTTCCATCCAGGACTGAAACTCCTTGAAATTGTCCATGCCCAGAAACCGGCAGAAACGGGAGATGGATGCGTTGGAAGTATAGCACAGGTCTGCGATCTGGCTGAGGGTCAATCCCTTCAGCTGGGAGTAATTCCGCAGCAGTGCCACCGCAATGTCGTAGTTTGCGTCCCGCTCCGGCGCCGAGCTCACATAGCTGAGCAGACGATCCGACAGGGAACCCATCATTTTTACATCATTCATCCCTACATCCTCCCTTACCATTGTTCTGAGCGGTTTTATTGTAACACATCCGTCAATATTCTGTCAAAACCAAACTTTCCCGGCATGCGGGCAGTCAAATCCGGCATGGACTTCGGTTGACAAAATTCAGATTCGGCTTTACAGTATTTTTATTTACGTCATATAGGGGCTGATGAAGGCCGACTACAAGTTCTACAAAGAACACGGTATCTACGATTTCCCCTAGAAGCAGAAAAAGCGGATTTTCCAGATGAAGCTGGTGGGGGCGCTGATTTCGGTTCCTGCGGTCCAGAAAAAGATCAAGGGCCAGATGAACCAGTATATCATCGGGCCCTACGAAAAAGTAATCCAAGAAGCTATGAAAAACGCTAGGTAAACCAGGTCTGCCTGATCACTGTCAAACAGAAAAATGCCGGATTGCATTTCAGTGCATTCCGGTATTTTTATGGCCGCCACAGAATGGATTTTGGCTTCAAAGCAGCTCCACACCAGTATTCAGATAGAACCTGGCAAAGAGCTCTAGGTCTCCTCACTATAACCGACGTTGGTCTCTTCGGGCATGCCGCCTATCCGCAGCTGCCTGCCGGTGAGGAATACCCTGTGCCTGTGCGTTTGATCCAGGTTACAGAATCGATCCGGTCAAAATCGCCCTGCTACCGCATCGGAAAACGCTTTCTAAGCAATATTTGTCAATCTCAATTTGCTCATATATATGCAATTTTAGTTGTTATCTCCTCTGCACGTTTCATCTATTTCAGATGTGCAAAAATGTGCAGAGGGCCTAATCTGGACAAATCTTACACCGGTTCTCTAGCAGGGTTTGTGACAATCACTATCGCCGCCTCAGAGGCATTATAAAAGCACCTGGTTCAAGCAAACAGCCTGCCGGTCCAATATGACTGGCAGGCTGTAATTTTGTCTTCACCCGAAAAATCAAGGCTTGTAATAAGTTTGCCTGGGGCTGCCCGGGCGATCTGGGATCGTCATCTTCAGTTTGCCTGCTTCCACCAGCGGCAATACATACTGGCGGATGGCATAGGAAGCCGTCTTAATTCCCAAAAAGGCAGCAATTTCCTGCCGGGTACGCGGAACTGTGCAATAGGAAAGCAAGTCCGTCTGTGCCCCATCACAACTCGGTTCTGCCGGCTCCATGGAATGACGGAGAGTCACCACAAATTCTCCGCGACGGTTCTCAAACAGCGGCTCAGGCAAGCCATAGGCCGCCATTTCCCGCCGTATGGTGGGAATACCAGAATAGCGGTTTTCAGCGTCGGTCAGGATCTCCGCCATCACAGCCAAAGCTGGATTCCGCAGATCAGGCCGGGAATGTCCCAGCTCTTCCACAGTGGTCCGTCCATACAAGCCGCCCGGGCTGTGGATTTCCAGTCGGTCTGTGAAGAAATCCAGCTGCACTGGGGTTCCCTCGGTATAGCTGCTATAGTCCCGATGAATCAGGGCGTTCAGAATCGCTTCCCGCAGGGCGTTGATGGGATATTCTGTCTGGTCGGTGCGGCGGCCCGTCTGCGGGTCGATGATGGTACGGGTTTTCATGTTTCGCTTACAGAAGGCAAGCGCTTCTTCCACCATTTCGGCTATGGTTCCCTCAATGCGCTTATTATCAAGAAACCGGGCAGCGTCCTCTTGATCCGTTTCGCCAATCTCTTTGCCAGGCACTACAATGGCAGTGATCCCAAGCTGCGGCAGATACCCTTGTGGATAGATGCCAAAATTCAGCACTGCGGCCAGCGTAGGCACTCCATTCCGAGTGATATTCAGCATTTCCATCTGCTGTGCTTCGTCCAACCGGCCAAACCCAGGCCGTTCTGCCCGCCGTTCCAGCAAGTAGCGCTGAAGAACATCCTGATTCAAGGTGGACAGGCTGGCCCGCTGGATGGGGCGCTCATCGTCATGCAGATGCTTGCGGAAGACTTCATAGCTGTACAATTCATAATCGGTCATAGGCAAGTCTGCATCGCCTACCCGGATATAGGAGCCTTTCATCCGGCCAGCACCTTTATAATAGCAGGGGCGCTCGGATAGATCGATGGCAGGTATTTCTGCTGAACAGACCGGCAGCCCATCCACTTCTGCAATGGTAAAGACTGCACGCACCTGCGGTTCCATCTGGTTGCACTGCTCCGTTACCTTCTTCTGAAGATCCTGAAGGTCATAGACACCTACTACCTTGAATCCCTGCTTCTCATCCAGACCAAACAGCAGCACTCCGCCGCTGTCCTGGTTGGAAAAGCTGGACAACGTATCATACAGGCGTTTGGGACAATCTACATGGGCAGCCTTCACTTCCAAAGTCTGGCTCTCCGCCTTTTGACGTACTGTCGTGTTGACAAGTTCCAAAAGTTCTTCTGTCAGCATGAATAAACCTCCCTTCTCATTTTCATTTTAGTGAAAGTTTTAAAAATTGTCAACGCATTTCATTATCCCATTTTCAATGTATTTCAAATTCTATCAATCAATTTCAATCTTTTACAATTCTATTTTGATTTATTTTCATTTTTTGAATGAATTATTTTAAATTTTAATTTTCTGATTCAAATTCCATATAAATAGGAAGAAAAAGCAAATAGCAACCCGTAGCCATGCTCGAGTCTCTTAGAGGATGAACTTCTGGCCTGGCTTGAAAAGCCCAAGGAGGACCAAGTCAAATCCGACAGCCTCTATCGCCGCCCACCCTCAGGACAAGCCCCGTATCGAGCTGGCCGAAAAGACTGAATCCAATTTTTATCTTGACGAACTGGTAGACTCTATACTTGGCGGGACTCGATTACTTCCAGTTTACGGAGCTTCTGTGGTGCCGCTGTAGCGGCAGTCGGTTTAATACCAAAAATGTCGGCCGCATTGCTGGAATGGAACGTATATCTGTAACCATAGCACCGGAACAGTTCCACCACATTATTTCTGTTCCCTGTTCAATTCCTTTCGGCATCCTCGTCTGTGCGGTCACTAAATCTTCAGGGAAGGTTGCTAAACTCTGCCCCGAGGTCGCTAAACTTTCTGACGCGTTCACTAAATCTTGAGCAGCGGTTGCTACATCGTCCAGTGAGATCTGCGCGGGGTTCGCCACACTTCGGTTGGGCAGCGTAACCAGGAAGATGTCTGAATCCGAGTAAAACACCAGCTTTTGAGCGACTTCAGCATAAGAGTTGAGAATCCGGTCGATGCCGCTGCCTCGCCGCTCCATGAAATTCAACTGTAAAAACACATCCGAAATAATTTGGTTTCGGCGCATAGAGGAAATACGATGGAGATCCATTTCCTGAATGCTCTGCGTTCTTTGTTGATCCGGTAAAGCTATAACTCCCCAAAAAAGCGGACTTTTTTCTTCGACAAAATCCGTATTTTTTCACCAAACAAAAATCGCCATTCTGCCCAACGTATTGAACTGTTTCTTGTCGTCTCTTCTAAATCGTTCGACATATCGTTGACATTTGCATTTTTCAGTGGTACCCTGTTCCACAACAAAGCCGCTTTACTCAATGAAAGCTACTACATTGCTTTGTTTGTCCGCTCCGCAGTTTCACCAAACCGTTTTGCCGCCATCCACCCACGACAAAATCTTTTGGTGCCGCGGAGCCTTTTTCTTTTCGAGAGATTTGCAGCCGCAACCGGTTTGCAATTCTTCATACGCACCTTGACAACTTTATCAGCCGTCCGGACTGGATACAGCGCCATGACCCCGCAGAAATGCGGGCGAGCCTGACAACGCCGCTGCAAAACAGGGGCAGGAACTTAATTCG